>CAZAVQ010000008.1:0-13004 GCA_964488635.1 uncultured Nitrososphaeria archaeon | reverse complement strand
GCCTTATTGTATCAGTATAACCGGAGTTCAGGGCGTCTGTCTTAGCCCAGCTTGTAGCGGTCAGCCGCTCACCCCATGGAGTCCTCCAGCCGAAGAACAGGAGTAATCTCTGCGATCGCTCCTCATCCGTGACGTTTACTGGCCATGCGTAGAGACCGGTGTCGATGACTCCCCATCCATGCTTCTTAACTGGCACGAGGTTAGCCTTACCGACCGGAATCGTGGTCTGGCTTGGGTCATTCATGACTTTGAAGTAGTAGATCGCCGTTGGGCAGAAGGCATATTTTCCTGTGACGATCGCCGAGACGTGGTCGCTGTCTCCAGCCTGTCCGAAGACGGAGGGATCGACTAGACCCTCCTTAACCACATCTTGCCACGTCTTCAGGAGCTCTGCTACCTCGGTTCCAACGTCGAAAACGGGCTCGAAGTCCTTTGAGACGAAGGTCTTGGTCAGGTCTGGGTCGTCATAGACGTTGCCGAGCTCCGCCTCGAAGTCCCACTGTATTCCATAGAAGGCGTTGAACCAGTGCGGCATAACCGGATACTCCGCCGCGCCAGCTGCCTTTATCTGCCTTGACATATCCCAGAGCTCGTCCCAGGTTGCCGGCCTCTCTCCGGCCATTCCGGCTTTCTCTAGGATCACGTCGTTTACGACTGGGACAGATCTGGCGGACCAGAAGTATGGTAGTCCTGCTAGCTTTCCATCCGCAGTGCTATATGCCTCTACTATGCTCGGGTACATCTCGGCCTTAATCTGTATAATCTGTGGGAGGCTCTCTACATCCCTGCACCAACCCATGGCGATGTATCTAGTTACATGGAAGAAGTTTCCATAGCACATGTCGATTTTGTCTCCTGCCTGGAACTTGGCCTCGATCAATGGGCCGTAGTTCTCGTTAGCTAGCAGGATCTCCTCAACCTTCTCTCCATAATATTCCTCAAACTTTTGGACATAGCTGTGGACAATGTCATCCCTATAGTGCCAGTGGACGAACTGTAGCGGGGGACCCGTAACGGTAGTCTTCGCAGGAGCAGTGATTGTCTGGGTGACTGTTTCGGTCTTGGTTACAGTCGCCGCTCCGGCGGTCTCGGTCACAGTCACGGTAGCAGTAGCCCCAGGGCCTCCAACAGTCTTAGTCTCGGTAACCGTCTTAGTCGCAGTAACAGTTTGAGCTGGACCAGCCGCAGAAGCTCCCGCAAAGTATCCTCCAACCCCAGCTACAACGCCGACGCCCACGACCGCGGCGGCGGCCGCGAGCCTGCTTATTGCCTTTCTTCTAGAGATCTTCTTCTTGAGAACCTCATCTTCGGGCATAATTTCTCGATCAATTTTTCTCCAGGTTGTTTATAAAGTTTTAAGTTCCAAAAACATCATTTTGATCAAAAATCGTATGGTTGAGTATTTTTGATTCAGATGTATCCTTCCTTGACGGCGAGCTCGGCGTTTAATACGGCGTTGCCGGCCGCGCCTCTGATAGTGTTATGTCCGACGAGCACGAACTTTATTCCGTTGTCAAATATCGGATCCGATCGTATTCTACCTACTACGACCGACATACCGTTCCCCGCATACCTATCGAGCCGCGGCTGGGGGCGATCTACCTCGGTTTTCACCACTATGGGATGTTCCGGCGCAGTTGGTAGATTTAGTTCTTGGGGCTTTCCCCGGAAATTTTTCATGGCTTCGATTACTTGATCCGGATCCGCCTTTGATCCCAGTTCCACGAAGACTGCCTCGGTGTGTCCTTCTAAGACGTCGACCCTATGGCAGCTGGCCGAGATCTTGAAATCCGCGGGCGTTATCTTTGAGCCATCGAATTTGCCCATTATCTTGAGGGCTTCTCTCTCAACCTTCTCCTCCTCATTTTTAATATATGGTAAAATGTTGTCGAGTATCGCCATCGAGGGGACGCCGAACCATCCCGCCCCGGACAAAGACTGCATGGTAGACACTATTACTCTTTTGAGGCCGAAGCTCTCTTGAAGGGGCTTGAGAGCGAGGATCAAGACGTTGGACGTGCAGTTTGGATTCGTGACTATGAAGGATCTCCATCCGCGCTTGGCCTGCTTCTTCACCAGCTCGAGATGCTCCGGATTAACCTCAGGGATCAATATCGGGACATCTTCTTCCATCCTGTACGCGCTGGCATCACTTATAACCGGGATTCCCGCTTTGGCGAACTCGGCCTCGACCACCCTCGCGACCTCCGACGGTAGAGCTGAGAAAACGAAGTCGACCAATCCTTCTTTCTTGACGTTCTCCAGATCCGCTTTAACGACCCTCATTTCCCCAAATTTTTCAGGGACCCCACCCTCAATGCACCAATGCGCTGCGTCGCGATATTTTTTGCCGGCGGATGCGGAGGAGGCGGCTAGAATGCTTAATTCGAACATTTCATGGTTTTCTAGGAGCTTTACGAATCTTTGGCCGACCATTCCCGTGGCGCCGAGCAGGGCCACCCTTAGTTTATCCATATTTTCATCCTCTCGCGGAGTTGGGGAATATAGCCACTTTATTTAAATTAAGCATTTAGGTTGAACGCCTTGTGAACCGCTCTCAGCGCCGTTATCCCTTCATCTTCTTTAACGGCGAAGGAGATGTTTAGCTCTGAGGATCCCTGTGCTATCATCTTTATGTTTACTCCCTCACTTGCAACCGCGTTGAATATCTTTGCCGCTACGCCGGGCTTCCCCCTCATTCCCGATCCTATCACCGCGATGACGCATATCCCCTCCTCGTACTCGAATTTCAATTCACCCTCTGGGAATTCTCTTTTCATTGCTTTCAGGACTTTTTCTAGGGCATCGCTGGGGATCGCGATGGAGATATTCGCCTGAGAAGAAGCTTGTGACAGCATTATCACCTGAACACCTAATCTGTTTAATAGCTCGAGAAGCTTGGCGCTTGTTGCGGGGGGTTCAAGTATCCCGACCCCGCTCGCTAGGATTATCGCCACATCCCTAACCATAGTTAAGGCTTTAACGGTGTCTCCTTCGGCGGTCCTCGTGATCAAGGTTCCTTCGGCATCGGGATTGAACAAATTTTTCACCCGGATGGGGATATTTTCCCTCGACACCGGTTCTAACGCCAGGGGGTGGACTACTTCGGCTCCAAAATACGCTAGCTCGACCACCTCGTCATAGGACATTAATGGAATGGTCTTCGCGTCAGAAACCAGTTTCGGATTAGCGGTCATTATCCCATCAACATCTTTCCAGAGAATTATTTCATCCACCTTTAGCGCGGCCCCCAAGATCGTCGCCGAATAATCTGAGCCGCCTCTACCAAGCGTCGTGATCACTCCGTCGGGCGTTGCGGCTATGAATCCCGTGACTACTGGGACTATCCCACTTTCGAGGAGGGGGTTTAATCGCTTAGAGACCTCCCTATAAGTTAGGGTTATTAGGGGGCGGGCTGAGCCGAAATTGTCATCCGTTATTATTCCCGCTTCCCATCCTCTGAGGTAATGGGCTTCTACTCCTTGACTCCTCAGGGCGCCCCAGAATATCCTTGTAGATAATCGTTCTCCGAAAGAGAGGACGTAATCCTTTACCCTCGGAGTGACTTCTTTCAAATAAGCTATTACTGATAGAAGCTTTTTGAGTTCGCGTAGTTCTTCTTCCTCAGAAGCCCAAACCTCTTCTCGAACCCGGGCTTCATCTATGGCTCTCTCACAGGCCTCTAAATGTTTACGCCGTAATTCCTCGACGAATCCCTCGATCTCCGCATCCGCGCCCTTCTCCGCCGCTTTTAACGCCCCCAGTAGGCCGTCTGTCACCCCGGCCATGGCGGAGACCACGACAACGACTCTAGCTCCTTGATCTAGGTACTTTTTCACGATTTGAGAAGAATATTTTATGGTGTCGCCGTCCTTGACGCAGGTCCCGCCGAACTTCATTACAAGCTTCCTCATCTTATCCCGCCCCAAGAACCTCGTCACCGCCGCAGGGTTCTCTCCTCATTCTCAAAAACATCCCTTATAGGGCTTATTCGAGAAAATGAGGTGGTAAAGGCCGTTTGAGGGCATTTTCCTCCGAAAACGGCTGAAGTAATTTAGAATCGTTTTTAACGGATTTTCGCCGAGGAATCACTGGACCTGGTAACATGATAACGATCGTCGGACACCTAACAATCGATGAAGTCGTCCTGAAACGTGGAACACATTATAGCATGGGTGGGGTCGCCTGCTACGCGGCCCTCACCGCAAAACTCCTAGGATCAGAAGTAAGAATAGTTTCAAAGGTCGGGGTAGATTTCCCAAGCGAATACTTGAACCTTTTGAGGTCCAAGGGGATAGATATTTCCGAGATCCAGATCGATCCAGAATCCAGAACCACGTCATTCCAGCTGAATTACTTGTGCGGTGAGAGGAAACTCAAACTACTTTCACGGGCCGCGGATATATCATTAAAAGAAATCGAGAGCGAAGCCATTTACCTAGGTCCAGTAGCGTGGGAAATCAGCCTAGCGGATGTACGGCGACTTCTCCGAGGAGGTAAAATGGTGACGCTCGATCCCCAAGGGCTTATGAGGAAGGTGAGAGATGACCGCGTCATAATTCTTAGCCCGATCAACCTGAGACTTTCAAACCTCTGGTCCTTAAGGATCTCGAGAGAAGAGGCTGGGATTATCTCTAAAAGCCCGGATCCAGATATGATGTTAGAATCCCTGAAAAATACCGGAGCCGAGGTCATAATCCTAACTCTGGGATCGGAAGGAGCCTTAATCTATAATGGGCGAAAAAAGATCGAGGTTCCCTCCTATAAGGTTCCAGAAATAGATCCCACCGGAGCCGGAGACGCGTTTGGCGGAGCATTCGTAGCGGAATACCTTAACTCTAAAGATCTTGAGCTAGCTGCCTCGATGGGTTCGGCTGCGGCTTCGCTGGTCGTGGAAGAAATCGGATTCCGATCACTTATATCACCTTCGGCTAAGAGCGAGATTAGGCGCAGGGCCGGGGAAATCTACGAGTCGATAAGGGAATTATAAGCTGGCTAATCCACTGTTATGCCGTGTTTCTTCAGCGCCTTTTTTATTTTCTCTATCTCGCCCTTTAGATACATCAACTCCCTGACGATCATCTCTAAATCCGACGGGAGGACGTAGCCATGCCCCCTAAGCATCCTCATCTTATCGATCAAATCATCCGAGACTCCCATTAAAAGACACCAAGGAAAGAATCACCTTCTACCCTTATAACGGTTTAATCGGATAGAATTCATTTTTAAGAACCTGTACAATCCACCTAGTAGCCGAATGGACCTAGAAAAAGCCGGGAAAATCGCGGTAATAGGCTCGGGGAGGATGGGGCCGGGAATAGCGCAGTTGGCGGCGATGAAAGGATATGAGGTCACTCTATGGGGAAGGAGAAGAGATTCCCTGAAAAAGGCCGAAGAAAGAATAACCTGGAGCATGAGAAAGCTCGTGAAGAAAAAGATCTTCCAAGAAAACTCGATAAAAAACGTTTTAAACAGAATAAATTACGAAATAGACCTCAAAGAAGCCGTTTGCGACACAGATCTGGTGGTGGAGGCGGTAATAGAGGACACCGAGGTAAAGCTTAGGATATTGAGTCAAATAGCGATGAACGCGCCCTCCCACGCCCTCCTCTCTTCCACCACGAGCACCATACCCATCACCGAGCTCGCCGCATCAACCGATAGACCTGAAAAATTCATTGGGATACATTTCTTTAACCCCCCACAGCTGATCGAACTCGTCGAGATAACGCCTGGAAAAAGGACGTCTCAGAAAACCATTCGAGAAGCCATAAACTTCGCAAAGACCCTGGGAAAACAGACCCTATTATGCAGAGAGGATGCCCCCGCATTCATCGTCAACCGGATACTACTACCTATTCTAGATGAGGCTGCGTGGATGGTTTTCCGAGGGGAGGCGACGGTGACGTGCATAGATTCAACGATCAAAGAGCGGCTTAAGGCGCCGATGGGGCCCTTCGAACTAATGGATTTCATCGGCATAGATGTGGTATACCACGCTATGAAAGAGGTGATGAAAAGAGAACAAACCCTGATAACTTTTTGTCCATTAATCAAGAAATTCTATGAAAGAGGATTCATGGGAAAAGACCGGGGAGGGGGATTCTATCAACACCCCGAGCTGATCAAAAACCCGGCAAAAACCACCAACAACGCCATAGACATAGCAACGCTACTTGCACCGGCGGCGAATTCCATAGCGAGGATTCTGAAGAGAAGACTTACATCTATAGAAGAGGTAGAAAGAGCGGTGAAAACCGCCTTAAAATACTCCTCGGGAATAATCCGCGAATTACGTTCAATAGGCTTCCAAAGAATCCGGGAAATACTACTCGAGAAATATAGAGCATACAAATGTGAACTCTATCTCCCCGAAGAAAACTTAAAGGAAATATTTTACTGAGGTGAAGACCTTGAAGAAAAACTTGATCATAAAGAAGAAAGACAAACTTGCGTGGATTCTGTTGAACAGGCCGGAGAAATTGAACGCGCTCACAGACGAAATGATGGAACAACTTGGAAAAGCACTCGACATCTTAAACTCCGAGGATATACGAGTCATAATAATCTCTGGAAGCGGAAACTCATTTTCATCCGGAGCCGATTTAGGCATGTTAACGCGTCTTAAGAAGGGCGAGGCAATGGAAAAAGCACGCCTATGGAGATCTATACTCGATAAACTGGAATCATTCCCCAAACCCACGATCGCCGCGATAAAGGGATATTGCCTTGGATGCGGACTGGAACTCGCCCTCGCATGCGACTTCAGAATAGCCTCGGAAGACGCGGTATTCGGGCAACCTGAAATAAAATTGGGCCTCATACCTGGAGCCGGCGCACCCAAGAGACTCGTTAAATTACTAGGGGAGGGCAAGTCAAAGGAGCTGATTATGTTTGGTAGAGAAATCGCCTCGAAAGAGGCAGAAAAAATGGGACTCGTGACTAAAGTGGTCCCAAGAGAAAACCTCGAGCGAGAGGCAGAAAAAATGGCATTAGAATTGGCCGAGAAATCCCCCAAAGCACTAGAAAAAATCAAACAAGTCATAAAACTCATCTCAGAAGGCAGATACGCGGAAGCCGGAGAAATCGAGTCAACGACATTCGGAGAACTGATAGAAAACAGGAAATTCGAAGAAAAACTAAGAGGAAAATCCGCCTCGAAGCCTGAATGAGTCAACGACACTCGCTTCGAGACCTGAACAGTGTAGGGATATTTATTTAATTCCTAATTTAATATCTAGAGAAATGTCCGAGGGCACGTTTGATGTTCTGATTGTGGGTGGTGGTCCTGCTGGTCTTACTGCCGCCCTTTATGCGTCGAGGCAGGGCGTGAAGACCGGGTTGATAACAATCGATATTGGGGGTCAATTAATGATGAGCCCGAGAATTGAGAATTTCCCCGGATTACCTCCGCTATCTGGATTTGAGTTGGCGAACAGTATTTTGGACCAAGTTAGGGAGTTGGGATGTGAGCTTATCTATGATGAGGTTGTTAAAATTGATGGAGGCGATGGAGGATTCATTGTTTATGCTAAAAGCGGGAGGAAATATTCCTCTAAGACTGTAATCTTAGCTATAGGGAAGAGACCCCGAAAACTGGGGGTCCCTAGAGAAGATAAATTCGTTGGCAAGGGAGTGAGCTACTGCGCTGTCTGTGATGCCCCCCTCTATAGAGATAAAAGGGTGGCGATCGTGGGTTGGGGGGAGGCTGTTTATGAGGCTGCTGTGGTTCTTAGTAGTTATGGTAATAAGTTATACATAATTTTCCCGGGTAAAATCGTTGAAGGGGATCTTACGGAGAAGCTCAAGCAGCTGGGAGCTGAGCTGATGGAGAGGAATAAGGTTATGGAGATAAAGGGCGACCTGGTTGTAAAATCGATTGTATTGAAGAACTTAGAGAGCGGCGAGACTTCAGAACTGGAGGTAGATGGTGTTTTCGTTGAAATGGGCTATGTCGCTGATACGGGCTGGTTAAGAAGCTTGGTAGAGGTTAATGAAAACGGGGAGATAGTTGTCGATAAGAAGTGCAAGACTAGTAGAGAAGGAATCTTCGCTGCAGGCGACGTCACCGATGTTCCGTATAAGCAGGCGGTCATAGCAGCGGCGCAGGGCGCGATCGCCGCCCTTTCGGCCTATAATTACTTGGTCAGGTTGTCTGGAGGCGCCGAGGTTAGGTCAGATTGGCGTAAAGTAATGGAGTGAGTGAAAGATACTTAGCGTGGCTTATTATGATCTAACTCTGAGCATAGGACTTGGATGCCGTCTTCGCGGATTCGTTGGAAAAGCGTTTTGGCAGAAAACATGTACTTAAGGGTATTTCTTTCAAGGTCTCTTCTTCTGAGATATTCGGCATTATAGGTCCGAATGGCGCTGGTAAAACCACGACGCTCAGGATTCTTTCCACGATATTAACCCCGGATTCCGGAGACGCGTTAATTATGGGATACAGCGTTAAAGAAGAGCCCGATAAGGTCAGGAAGAATATTTCATATCTACCTGAAGATTCCGGTGTATATAATCACCTAACGGGATATGATTTCCTGAAAATGATGGCAGAGGTCTATGGCAAAGGCGTCGAACATGTAAAAAGGGGGATAGAGATATCCGGTCTCAAATCGGCGCTAGATTCCCCCATGGGGTCCTATAGTAAGGGGATGAAGAGGAGGATTTTACTCGCCGCGGTTCTTATGGTGGAGCCGAAGGTAGCGATTCTAGATGAGCCGACCTCCGGACTAGATGTTAGACACGCTTTCTATATTAGAAGAGTCATAAGGGATTACGTAAAAACAACCAGCACATCGGCCATAATTTCAAGTCATAACATGCTTGAAGTAGAATATCTTTGTGACCGCGTCGCATTCATCGACAACGGGAAGATCATAATGGAAGGGAAGCCGGAAGAGTTAAAAGAGAAATTTAGGGCAGAAAATCTGGAGGAAGTCTTCGCGAAATTGATAGGTGAGGTTTAGCATGTTATTCACGCTTCTAAAGAAAGAGGTAAAGGAGCTGCTCATGGAGAAAAGCATACTCATCGGAATGGTGATAATCCCGCTTATAATTTTCCCGATAATGGGTGGATTAACCAGCGTAGGCGTCGGCTTCGCGATGCAGAGATCTGTTCAAGAGGTCGTAGTAGGTATAGCCGATTTAGATCAGACAAATCTCACATTGACGCTCTTGCCGCAATTAATGAGGGACGAGGGAATTCACTCGGTAAGATTGAATTGTTTGAATAAAGAAACCTGTATCCAAGCTGCAGAGAATTCTGAGATAAAATTCTTCTTGATAATTCCGCGTGGTTTTTCGGAAAACTTTACGAGGGGGATGCCTGGGGTTATAGAAACAGTTTATACATTTGAGCATTTCACAGTTTCAGATCTAAGCGTTGGAGGGAAGCTTTCCTCAAAACTCGTAAATGTCTTTAGGAAACTCGCTGAAAAAATTCATGGAGAGTCCGTTAATCTAGAATTCTTCGAAAAACCTGTAGCCCAAAAATCCGCCGTTATATATCTCGGAAAAGAGATAGCCGCCCCGCTTGAGGTTATCGGATCAGCCTTCATGACCCTCATCATAGGTCTTCCGATGGTGGCGGTGATAATATCGAGTTATGCGGCTTCTATTGCCGCCACGAGCATAGCATTAGAAAAAGAGTCGAAAACTTTAGAGCTGCTCTTAACGATCCCCGCGAGCAGGTTAACGATTCTCCTAAGTAAACTCCTCGGGACATTCCTCATCGTGCTCTTGAGCACGTTTTCATTCATAATAGGCTTCGGAATTTACGGGTTTATGTTAGCGGGGGCGACTATATCGGTTCAGACTAGCAACGAAGTCTCATTTACTCAACTTAATTTCGGAAACTTTTTACAGCCCTCACCAATATTTATTCCAATCTTGATATCGACAATCTTCATAACTATGATAATGACCACGTGTATCGGATTGTTAATCGGTATCTTGGGGAGCGACGTTAGGAGCGCCCAACAGCTTGTGGGCGCCGTTACGTTTCCGCTTCTCATGCCTCCTTTCTTTATCCTTATGTTCACATCAATTGATAGCCTGCCCATTTCAGTTAAGTTGCTTCTCCTAGCAGATCCATTCACCCATTTATTCTTGGCGATTCAAGGTGGTTTTATGGGAGACCTGGCGACGGCGCTTTCCTCAATAGCGGTGATACTCGGATACACAGTATTTATGTTGATCTTAAGTTCTTGGCTATTTATGGGCGAGCGGCTGATAACGATGAGGGTGATGTTGAGGAAGAAAACGGGCGAATTGGAGGAATGATTAGCGTCTCCACACTTTTAATAGAGACGGGTAAATTTGCGATTTACCGTGTTTCTTCTTTAGCTCGTCCCATTCTTGAAGTATCTTAACGGCCTCGACGGCGACCGCAGCGGCCTCTTTTTCTCCGGAAATCTCGAATGTATCTTTAATCCTGTTGGCGAAGATCGCGCAAACCGATCCGGCCCTTAATCCGTAGATTGATGAAATGGTTAGAATCGCCGATGTCTCCATGTCGAAGTTAATTACCCCCATCGCCCTGAGGTCGCGTATGATCTCCCGAGAATAGCTCCAAGAATAACCGCGATACCCAGCTCTGCCCTGGCCTAGGTAAAAGCTATCAGTAGTAGCCGTTACGCCCACGTGGTATTTCACGTTAAGGATCTCAGCCGCCTCAATTAAGGCCAAGACGACTTCGTAGCTGGCGAAAGCCGGATATTCAGGTCGCGCATAATCTAGGCTCGCTCCCTCAAGTCTCACCGCCGCAGCGGAGATCACTAGATCACCTAAATCTACTTCGGGATGAATGCTGCCGGTGCTCCCAACCCTTATGAACGTATGTGCCCCGGCTCTAGCCAGTTCTTCTAAGGCTATCGAAGCAGATGAAGACCCTATTCCAGTTGAACACGCAGAGATCAGCCGGCTCCCAATTTTACCCGTCCAAACCCTAAACTCCCTATGACGGGAAACTTCCCATCTCTCGTCCCAAAGTTCCGCGATCACCGGAACCCTATCGGGATCTCCCGGAAGGAGAACGTATTCAGCTATTTCTCCAGGTTTAATTTGAACATGGTAAAAACGCCCATGGAACTTCGGCTCACCAGCCGACATAACGAAACAAAGACTTCAAGGTTTAAAGACTTAATGCCGGGTAGCTAAACTAGGTTCAAGGGAGGTTGTGGTCCGGAATGCTGGATCAATTATTGAAGCTCTGCTCCGAGATGGTTTCCCGAGAAGACTTATTGAAACACGAGACGCTGACAAAAGCCCTAGAGGAATGCAGCCGACTCAATCTAAGCGAGGACTTCGCGAGGAGGATACTGGGACTCTTACTCGAAGAACGCTCTAGGATATATAGGGCTGAGGAACGAGAGGATGGACTAGGGCTAAGGGCCTTCGCCGCAAAAGCCCAGGAGATGCAACTCTCTGGAAGACCCGTTATGAGGCTCGAGCTGGGCGAACCGGATTTCTCAGCACCCCCAAGCGTGGTTGAAGCCGCCTGCGAGGCCATACGCCAGGGATACAGTAAATACGGCCCTGCGATCGGGATAACCGAGCTCAGAAAGGCCATAGCCGAAAAAATCTCCGACCGATTTGGAGTAGATCTAACAGCAGAGAACGTCGCGATAACGGCGGGAGGGACCTTCGCGACCTACGGGTCCATCGAAGCCCTCTCAAAACCCGGAGACGAGGTTGTAGTAATAGAACCCGCGTGGCCCCTTTACGCGCATCAAGCCAAACGACTGGGAAGAAAGGTCTTGAAGATAAAAACTAGGCATGAAGAAGACTGGAACCCCGCTGATGCTCTCCAAGAGAATGTCAGCAAATTAACAAAGATCATCATCATAAATTATCCAAATAATCCAACGGGGAAAGTACTCGATCGGAAGGCGCTCAAAGACGTCTTGCAAATAGCGGAAGACGTCGGGGCGTGGGTGATAAGCGACGAAGTCTACATAGACTTCTCATATGATGGAAAAGCCTCCAGCATACTGGAGCTATCAGCCCAAAAGACGCTAATGCTGAATTCCTTCTCAAAGACTTGGGGCATGACGGGGTTCAGAATCGGTTACGTGATCTCAGAACCGGAGGTCGTTAAGAAAGTGGCGGCAGCCCAAAACACCGCTATCACATGTATACCAGAATTCATCCAGAGAGCAGCATTAGCCGCATTACACGATGAACAGGCAGCCAAAAGAAATATTGAACTGATCGGAAAAAGACTGAAAATACTTTACGAGGAATTATCAAAATCGGACATAATAGATGTGAGACCACCTCAGGGAGCGATGTACATTTTCCCCAGAATAAACCTAGAAAACTTCGATTCATGGAAATTCGCAAGAGCCCTACTGGAAGAAATGGAGGTCGCGGTCGCACCCGGTGCATGCTTCGGAGACTACAACAACCACCTGAGGATCTCGGCAGTCTTGGATGAAAAGCCCCTAAGAGAAGCATGCAAGAGGATACGCGAATTCCTAAGCAAATACGGATAAATAGCTCTCAGCGATAAATTTTTATCGACAACAGAAAAAGACACAAGACATGAAAGCAGAGGAAGCTAAAGAATTCATTGAGCAAAACGTCAATAACAAAAAGATCATTCTACATATGCTCGCCGTCGCCGCGATAATGAAGGCTCTCGCAGAACACTTCGGAGAAGACTCGGAGAAATGGGAACTCACAGGTTTACTTCACGACATCGATTATGAAAAAACTAAAAATAATCCCGAAAAACACGGCCTCGAAGCAGAAAACCTCCTAAAAGACAAAGTCTCCGCCGAGATCCTACGCGCCATAAAGGCACACAACTTCGAATATACAGGAATAAAACCTGAAAGCAGAATGGAGAAAGCATTAATCGCCGCCGACGCAGCTTCGGGATTGATCATAGCATCCGCACTCGTAATGCCCCATAAAAAACTCGAAGAAGTAAGGATAAAAACCCTTGAGAACAAGTTTAAACAAAAAGACTTCGCGCGAAACGTCAGAAGAGAGAGAAT
>CAZAVQ010000007.1:0-15324 GCA_964488635.1 uncultured Nitrososphaeria archaeon | reverse complement strand
TCTGCACCCGACTTGGCACTCGAGGTAATGCTCCGGATATTCCTCCTTGAGAATTGATCTAATCAAGTCTCCGCTACAGTGTATTGGCGCGATCTTTTCGACTCCCAGATCTAATAGCTCCTGAATAGTCCGCCTACATTTTTTCTCAGAAGCCCCCGCCATGTGAAAGCCGCCTATAACGAGATAGGGTTTAACCCCCAAGTCTCTCGAAGCCTTCCTCACGATGTTAACGACCCCGGGGTGGCTACAGCCGACGAGTATGACCAAACCCTTTCCCTCGACATTTATCGCTAGCGCCTGCTCAGAGGGAGGGCCGTAGAGAGGACCTATTATCGCCACGCCCCCCGCCACGATAGACGTATTCCCTACCTCGGCGGCCTCGAGGCCCTGAAGCCGTGCTCCCATTCCCTCGGGGACATATACCCGGAGGCCTGGACGTCTTTCTGCGACATAGCTGAGACCCCCGACGTGATCGTGGTGTCCATGTGAGATCACCACGAAGTCGAGGCTCCTTAAATCGAATCCAAGTTTCGCCAAATTCCTCTCAAGGACCCCGGGGTCAGGGCCTGTATCAAACAAGATCGTTGCGGAATCCGTTTTCACCAGCATGCTGACCCCCCACGTGCTCTCGAGATCTTGGCCTGGATAATTATCTACCACAACGGTCAGCTCACAGCGTTTAACACATCCCAAGCTTGAGGTCTCCTCGGTCAAGCCGGTGGAGGTTCCAGAACTAGTGGCGTGTTCTCGAGGAGGTTGCGGGAAAATCATCATAAAGAAGAATACCAAGGCTAAAAAGATCATTAAAGCAATCGACATCACTATTTTGATAGTCAACCGCTCGCCCGTTGAAGAAGTGTTCATCTTGATTTATAAGCGTTAGCACATAATTCCGCGCGGTGGAACGCGGCGCGCCGTTAAATGAAGATTCTTATATCGGGGATTTAGGTGAAGATTGTTATGAGCAAGCCAGCGGAATTAGGCTCACTAAAGGTCGGCCACAACATCGTCATAGATGGCGAGCCCTGCAGGATAGTAGAGCTCGAGAAGAGTAAGCCGGGAAAACACGGGGCGGCGAAGGTCAGGTTAGTTGCCATAGGGATATTCGATAAGGTAAAGCGGACGATGGTGGGTCCAGCTGACTCCAAGGTGGAGGTCCCGATAATCGAGAAGCGAAGTGGCCAGGTAGTCTCCGTCGGGGACACGGTCAGCGTCATGGACAATGAGACATATGAAATAGTTGAGATGCCGTTACCGGAAGACGAGAAGCTCATGTCGAACCTCGAACCCGGAGCCTCAGTCGAATACTGGAGAATCATGGGAAGATATATGATCGTCAACGTGAAATCCGCCTAGGAAGGAAATATCAGAAAAATTCTCAGCTGCCACGATAATCGCTATGGTCGGTTTCCAAATCATTTTTCGACTAATTCCGCGTTCCTAATATTCATAAACCCGCTGTATCCGCTCCAGTGGATCTCATAGTCAAGTATCTTAATCTTCTTATGGAAAATCGGTGCATCGACTACGAGGGTTTCCAGCTCGCCCCCCTCTCCGACAGGGCTTATGCCATAGCTTTTAGAGAGTTCTTTGAGGAATTTGAGGAGCTCTTCGTCTAGGATTTTTCCGAGGAGCTCTTTTTTAAGACCTTCCGCCGCAACCCCAACGATCATAATCTCGAAGTTGTCTGAGATCATCCCCTCGAGCAGCCTCACCGGATCCTGATTCCAGAGCGGGGTTACAAATTTTAGGCCCTTCTCGCCGCAGAGCTTCTTAAAAGTCTCGTACTGCGCGCCGCTTTTAATCACCCCTGACAACAATCCATCGACTTCCCCCGAAATTTTATCAATTAAATCCGTTAAAGCTCGTAGCTCGTCGTCCCTCGTCGGCCCGGCGGGGATCATTAAATGGCTTTTCTCCATGGCCTCGGCCTGCAACTTCGTGATCCAAATATTTGGATAATGGAAGTAATAGGATTCGTCGGTGGCCGGGCTAATCGTGACAAGCAGGGGGATCTCATAACCCCTCTTCTCGGCTAAATACACGGCATAGGTGGAATCCTTCCCGCCGCTGAAGAGCGCCGCAAGCCTCATCCAAGACACGTCCTAGCGTAATTTTATTCGCATAGATCTTTAGGGTTTTTCACCCGAATCAAAATTTCATGTTTTAATATCTCAACGATTCGGAGAGTAAACGAGAGTCGGGATGCAGAGGTTTGAGGTTATCGAGCTTAAGGGAACCGAGAGGCTGAAGAGGGGATTCGCGAAGATGGTTAAAGGAGGGGTAATAATGGATGTAACAACCCGTGAACAGGCGCAGATCGCGTAATCGACGACGTTCGACGTCTCTGCGTATAATCGTATAAAAGCCTTTCTTAAGACCAAACACATCCTCAACTAGCTTTATCTGCTCGGAGGCGGTGACCACCTGAATAAATCCGGCTTCAAGGCGTTGATTGTTCACGCTGTGGATCGTCGCTGATCTAAAGGCGACAACAATATTAAATTCCTGTAAGGGGCTCTTAGGATTTTGGTAGATGGGCGCACATTACGCGGTAATTTACACGGAGAAGCGGAAGGAAGCGAGGGAGGCAGCAGAATATGTCAAGAAGATTTTAAGTGAGCGCGAGGCATCCGTCAAGATTTATAGCGCCAGCGAACTCGTAGGGAAAAAGCTTCCGGACGGGATAGATTATCTCATAGCGTTAGGCGGAGACGGCACAGTCCTCAAATCGGTTCAGGCGCTATCTGACTCAAGGACCCCGATTTTGGGCATAAACTTCGGACACGGCGGCTTCCTGATGGAAGTTGACTCGGATCTGCTAGATGAGGCGATCCGGCGGCTCCTAGACGGGAAATATTATTTGGAGAAGGTAATGATGATCTCGGCCATCTCCGACGATGAGAAGATAGGCGACGCCCTAAATGAGATATACATCACTTCAGGCGCACTCGGGGAAACTTTGGAATTCGCGATATACAGAAAATCCAAGCTCGCGAGGGTTACCGCGGATGGGTTGATAATCTCAACCCCAATAGGCTCCACGGCATACGCGTATTCCGCCGGAGGCCCTATAGTCGACGACGAGTTAGATGCGGTGGTGCTTGTGCCCGTTTGTCCTCTAACTCATTCTAGGTCCATAGTTCTATCGCTCGGGCATCCTATTGGGATTGAGATCTTTAGCGAGCACGGGGTCCAGATATTGATCGATGGGTTCGTTAAGAGGCGTTTTGAGGAGAGGAGGATGAAAGTGGTAGTCGGGAAATCCGGAAACGCGATCAACTTCGTTAGATTCGGTTTAGGTGAAAGCTTTGTCAGGAGAATCCGGAAGAAGCTCGGATAAGAAGGTAAGGATTCTAGATTCCACCGCGATAATCCTCGGATTCACGGAGCCTCTAAGCGGGAGGATGATCACCTCGAGAAAGGTCCTAGAAGAAGCGAAATATGGGGAAGCGGAGTACAGGGCTTTGGCCAGCAGAGAGGGTCATATGATAGAGGTCATGGACCCGGATCGCAAGTACGTGGAGGAGGTAAAGAGGTTCGCCGCGAAGATGGGAGAACTGGAGCTCTCCGAGGCTGATTTGAGCATCCTCGCGCTCGCCCTTCAGCTCCTCAAGGAGAAATACGAGGTCTCAATAATCACATCCGACTACTCGATACAGAACCTAGCCTCCCTTCTCGGAATCGAGGTTGAGCCGATACTCCACCGAGGCATAAATAAGACAATAATCTGGATCGCCTACTGCAGCATGTGTGGCTGGAGCGGGGATAAGAAACCTGGAGAACCCTGCCCAGTATGCGGGCACCCGCTTAAACGGAGGCCGAAGAAGAAAACATGATGATAAAAATCATTTCCGAGCTGGATGATGAGGAGGCGATTCTCGCCATAGCCGATGCTTTGAGAGCGACTTATCTGAAAGAAGTCGAAGTAGAGATCTCTCCTAACTTGATAGGGAAAGAGTTCTTTGATCCGGGGAGAGGCCAATATGATGCGTGGAAGATAGTCCAATATTATCGCGGGATACTCCGCGACGACGTATACGCGCTCTTAGTAACGGACAAAGACCTCTACGCGGCGGGATTGAACTTCGTGTTCGGTCTCGCGTGGAGAGGTGTCGCCGTGATTTCGAGTCACAGGCTCCGCCAAGAATTTTATGGATATCCCACGGATCGAGAACTATTTCTCGAGAGAGTCGTAAAGGAAGCCGTACACGAGGTCGGGCACCTCCACGGTTTAACCCACTGCAGCGATAAAAGCTGCGTCATGGCCTTTAGTAACTCGATACTGGACACCGATAGGAAGACCAGCAGGTTATGTAGGAAGTGTCTCGCGAAGTTAAGGCTCGGGGGAATTCTCCGCTGATTCGCTGGACTTCTGCGCGAACTCGGCTAAGACTTTCTTGACATAGGATTTTGGAAGCGCTCCGGCTTCGATTAAGTTCACTATTGAGTTTGGCGACGCCTCTCCGGTGATCTTCCCGATATTCCCCCTAACCTGCCTCCAGATCAGGCTCGTGTTTCCGCTCTTGGAGCTGTAGATCACGCCGAGGACCTCGAATGCTTTCACGAATTTTATATCCCGAATCTTTCCAAGATCCAGCTTTGACAAGGCCTCCACGTAAATTCTCCCAGGAGATCCCTCGCGCTCCGGGAAAATGCTTGGGTCTTGGAGGTAACCCCTTGGTATGAAGGAGTAGCACGTATTCAGGATCACGAATCTCCTGAAACGTTCGAGGGTTGTGCGGATCTCTATCCTAACCACTAGCTGCCACCGTCCGTCGGCTGAACCCCTCCTTACATGATTTCCGTGAGGCACTTAAATAATGTTTCATATATGTGGGGCCAAGCCGCCGATTCTAAGGCCCCTTTCCGAGGATATTGGAGTATTTCCCCTCGATTTTCAAGCGGCTTCCACGCGATATACCTTAAAAGCCAGGAGCTAGCCTGCTGCTTAGAGGATGGACTTGGAAGAGAGGGCGGTTGGCTCGCTAAAGGAGGCGGCGAGGGCTAGGAGGACGTATATCCGAGAAGTGATTCTGGAGAACTTCATGAGCCACGAATACTCGAGGATCCCGCTCAGCCCTGGAATGAACCTAATCACGGGGCCGAATGGCGCGGGGAAGTCCTCCATTCTCCTCGGAATAGCCGTGGCCTTGGGCCAAACCTACACCGAGAGGGCCGAGAAGCTCAGCGACTTGATAAGGAGGGGAGAGAAGGCGGCGAGGGTGACGGTGATATTCGACAATAAAGAAGTGGATGGAAAGAGGCCCATCCCCTGGCTCAGCGCTGATCAACTCGTCATAACCCGCTACCTCAAGAAGACTGGAGAATACTGGCATTACGTAAACAATAGGCTCAAGACCAAGGCGGAGGTAGAGCACATCCTCCGAAGGCTCGGCGTAAACCCCAACAACATGCTGATAATAATGCATCAGAACATGATCGAGGAATTCGCGGCGAAAACGAATATTGAAAAGCTCAGAATGGTCGAGGACGCCGTCGGAGCATCGCAATTCAGGCAGAGGATAATCGAGGCCGAAGCAAAACTCCGGGATATCCAAGCCCAGGAGAAGAGCCTAAAAAGGGCGCTGGAGGAAGCGAGGGCCGCCGTCGAGTATTGGAGGGAGCAATACGAGAAGTTGATGACGAAGAGGAAACTAGAAGAGGAAAAGAAGAGACTTGAAATCGAATACGCTTGGGCCGTGGTCTCGGAGGCAGAAGCATCGCTTCGAAGAATTCAAGAGAGAATAGAGGCGTTGAAGATAGAGGGGAAGAAGCTCCTCGGGGAAGCGGAATTCCACGAATCTGAGGTCAACAAAATTAGAGCCGAGTTCATCGAGCTAATAAACGCCGTTAAACGGGGAGAGCTCGTAAACTTAGAGGGATTCGAAAACAAATTGGATACGCTGCTAGAGGAAAAAGGGTTGGCCGAGGTTTCAAAATACAAGCTGAAGCTGAATGAAGAAGAGAAAAAGAGGTTATCATATGAGTTAAGACGAATCGAGAAAGAATTGTCGGAGAGATTTAGAAACGCCGCCGCCCTAGGCGAGAGGGTGGAGACTAGGAGAAAGCCGAGTGAAATCCTTGAGGACGTTAAAGCCGTTACCCTGAAGATCGCCTCGCTGGGGGACATCTTGGAGGAGGCGGAGGACATGTACTTGGTCGCTGACTCGAGGTATCGTGAGACCGAGCTGCGATCTAAGGAGGTTGAAGAGAACTTGAAGAAAGCTCTCGAGGAGGTCGAATACCGTAAGGAGCTTTGGAGGAAATTCCTCCGAAATCTTATAGATGAAGTAGAGCCCCAATTCGACTCAATTCTCTCTATCGTCGATGGAAGGGGGAAGATAGTCTTGAGAAACTTAGAGGATCCGGAGAAAGCGAGCCTAGAACTCCACGTGGGCTTCAGGGGCGCACAACCCGTTATACTTGACGCCCAAACCCACAGCGGCGGAGAGAGGATAGTCGGAACACTCGCATTCCTCCTCGCGCTTCAAAGACACGTTAAATCGCCTTTCAGGGCGGTCGACGAATTCGACGTCCACCTCGACCCCCTCAACAGGGAGAGAATGATAAAACTCCTCCTAAACATCGCAAGGAGGGAATCCGGGACCCAGTATATCCTGATAACCCCTGGGAGGATACCAGTCGAAGAAAACGTCAACGTGATCTTGGTTCAGAACGTCGGGGGGAAGTCGGCCATAGGGAGGATCACGTGAAGATGAGCGTAGCCGAGAAAAAACTCAAGATAGCCAAGGAAGAGCTTGAGAACATAATCAAGATCTGTGAAAACATAGAGAAACGCGGGCTAAATCCATTCACGGTGAACATAAAGGAACTCCTCCTGAAGCTCCGGAAAACATTGGAGGAGAACCCCGATCTAGACTACTACGTGATGGACGCGGAGACCGTATACAAAATCGCCACCCTAGTCGCATTACAGCATAAATGGCTGAAAGAGAAGGCGCGGGCGCTCTTCGTCGACGCACAGATGATCGCGACTAGGCTCGTCGCCATGGATAAGAAATCAATAGTTAGGGCTTTTCTGAAGGCTTGGAGGCCGATAGTCTTCCTAGAGCATATGACCCCGCATAGGTTGAGGCAGGGAATGGAGCATTTCTTAGGTCTTCCACCTAGGGGCGGCGGTAGGACGTGGGGATGGAAGGTCTCACAGAGAGAAATGGAATTCATTAAGGGTAAGCTCGCCGGGGAAGAGGAGATCGCCGAGAAGCTGGAAAAACTACGCGAGGAACTTGTGAAGATCTATGAGGAACGCGGGGAAGTGGATTATTGGGAGTTCATAAGAAGGGACCGGTTCGAGGAAAGCTTTGAGCGCGCATATCTACTGAGCTTCCTGATAACCGAGGGTTACGTGGATGTAAAGAGGAACCCATTAAAGGATGAGATAAAACTCATACCGAGAAAAGAGAAAGTAAAGCGTGAGCAACCGGTCTCCCTGGTAATAACTATACGAGGTGGTGAGAGGTGAGTAGTGAAGACAGTTTTTCAAAGAAGTTGATGACCGCCGCCGCGATGCTCCTCTTCAGAAGCCACCGGAAGCCCGGGGTTAAGGGATGGGAACTGAAGCACAGGCTGGGAAAGAATTACATGAAGATAATCGACGCCCTGAACTCGCATCTTAAGAGGCTGGGACTTGAGGTGAAGACGGTCTTCGAGGAGGGCGAGGACCTCGATAAGGCGAGATTCTACGTAACCCTAGCTCGGCCTTTAATGCTATCGGACCTAGTCACGGCCGGGTGGAGTATAGATGAGGTGGCGGCTCTCGCGGTCACGCTTTCCATCCTCGTGAGCAGGGGCGGGAAGGCTCCTGTAAAAGACGTGTTAGAGGTTTTGGAGACGAAGTTCCCGAAGTGGAAGGCGGAAACCCACTTGGAGAGGGCCATAAGGAGGGGATATGTCGAGAAAAGCGAGGACGATGTTCTCACGCTGGGGTGGAGGGCGAGGGTGGAACTAGACCAAAAAGAGCTCCTAACCTCTATGCTCGAGCTCCAACCTCCTGATCAAGCTGAAAAAGAATCCGAAGGCCAATAGTAATCCAAGATCTAGAACAGGGCAGAGCCAGATCTATCACAGGGTTCTAATCTTTTCGACATTCGCTCCAAAATACCCCAAGATTTTCGAAATATTCACAAAAACCTTCTAGAAACAAAAGAATTAAACACATCCACGGCCGAAACATAAATGGTGAAGTGGGAAAGGTGGCCTCTCTCGGGTTCCCCGTGAAGGTCGGCGTCTTGGTAAGCTTGAACCTGGCCTTAATAATAGCGTTAATAATAGTTGGGCTGTTGCTCTATTAGCCTCTTTTTGCCGGCTCCCTCGTGATGAAGATTTATTAACAGCTCGGAAAATCATCGAAACATGTCTGAAAAGCAAGAGTGGGCTTCACCAGGAGCCTTGGGTCTCGCCGGCTTCGGGCTTACGACTGTTCTGCTGAATATCCATAATGCCGGGCTCTTCGAGATACCGACGGTGACCTTCTGTCTGGGATTCTTCTACGGAGGTTTGATCCAGCTTGTCGCGGGTTTAATCGATGGTAAACGCGGCGACATCTTCGGGTTGACGGCGTTCACATCCTATGGGGCCTTTTGGATCGCGCTGGCGTTGGCCATGGTTATCGGATGGCTTGGAATAGCGGAAGTCACGCCGGTAGAGCTGGGATACGCCATGTTCCTCTGGGGGCTCTTCACGCTGTATCTGACGATAGGCTCCTTTAAGGTATCAAAGTTCGCCGTACCGACGGTCTTCGTCACCTTGACGATCCTCTTCTTCCTGCTATCCGCCGGCTTCTTCGTTTTAGACGCGACGGGATCCCCGATAGTTCTGAGGATCGCCGGGGTTGAGGGGATCTTCTGCGGATTAAGCGCGATGTATTCTTCTGCGGCGATAGTCCTGAACACGCATTTAGGGAGGAAAGTTCTACCACTCTAAAACACGATTCTATATTCCCAAAATTTTTCAAACTTAATTCCACGATCAACTAACCTGTAAAAGGTTTTCTATCAGTATGAGCTATGACCTGTGAGGGGTGAGCCTACCAAATTGGCTTTGGTGCGTATAGGGCTGATCGGAAAGACGAATACGGGTAAAACCACGTTCTTTAACGCCGCGACCCTCGGAACCGCCGAGGTCTCGACTTATCCATTCACCACCAAACAACCTAATTATGGAGTGGGATACGTCGTAACCCATTGCGTGTGCAGGGAGTTCGGCGTCAAGGACAACCCGAAGAATTCAAAATGTATAAATGGGTGGCGGCACATCCCGATCGAGCTCATAGACCTCCCAGGCCTGATAAAGGGGGCGTGGGCTGGAAAAGGTCTCGGAAACCAGTTCCTCTCCGTCGCATCTCAGTCGGATGTACTCCTCCACATAGTCGATGCCAGTGGAAGCGTCGATGAGGAGGGTAAGTTGACGGAGCCCGGGACCGGGGATCCCCTCGCCGACTACTATGACATAGAGGAGGAGCTCGTCATGTGGTTCATTAAACTCTTGGATCGCTCAGAGGACAAGATAATCAAGGCCCTGAAAAAGGGAAAGGATCTCCCAGACGCCATGGAAGAGGTCTTTAGAGGTGTGAAGGTCACCGCGCAGGATGTGAGGGCCGCGCTCGCGCAGACCGAGCTTGACAAAAAGGACTTCGAGAACTGGACTCCAGCGGATGATAGGAAATTTGCCTCAGCCCTGAGAGAGATCGCCAAGCCCACTATCGTGGTTGCCAATAAGATGGACCTCGACACCGCCCCTGAGAACTTTAAGAAACTTAGGGATCAGCTCGTTGACAAAATCGTTGTGCCGTGTAGCGCTGAGGCAGAGCTCATACTCCGAAGGGCTGAGCAGAAGGGTCTAATAAGATATGTTCCCGGAGAGGAAAATTTTGAGATAATCGATGAATCCTCGATAACGGAGAGACAGAGGTGGGCTCTGGAATTCATCCAAAAGAGAATTCTCGAAGAATATATGAGGACGGGGGTTCAATTCGCGATGAACGTCGCGGTCTTCAAGTTATTGAAGATGAACGCCGTCTACCCGGTATACGACCTACAGAAGCTCTCGGATCACCATGGAAACGTCCTACCAGATGTTTATTTGATGCATGATGGGGCGACCGTTGCGGATTTGGCGAGAGAGGTTCACAGCGAACTAGCGGAAGGGCTCCTCTACGCCATCGACGCTAGGACGGGGCTTAGACTCCCGGTGAGCTACAAGCTAAAAGATAGAGACGTGTTGTCGATTGTCTCCACGAGGAAGAGAGGCTAAGCCTCGGGAACTATGTAGTATAGTAAAGTGTCTTCTCCCTCCCGTTTTCCTATCTCTATCTTAACCCGCATCCCCCTACTGAGCTTATCCGGATCATCACATTTCACCCAAGCCAAAATTCTGAAGCCCTTATCTGTCTCGGCGATTCCGACGACGTAGTCTGAATAACGTTGGTAGCTCTCCGGCTTGACATTTACTACGGTGTATGATAGGAGCTTTCCCTCCCTATCCACCTCAACCCACTCCACATCACGCGACCCACATTTTGGACAGCGCGGCTTAGGTGGGAAGAATTTCTCTCCGCATTTCTTGCAGCTGGTCCCATACAACACCCCCTCACTCAATCCCCCGAAGAACTTCCTTATGGTCGATATTGGGAGCGAGTATCTCAGCTTCAGTTCTCTTAGATCCTTCCAGATGGGGAGCCCTGATTTTTCATCATATACTATTGGAAATTTGTCTGAGAGCTGATCATGCCCCGCCATGTTCATGGAAGAATCTTAAATCCTTGAGAAAAAGATTGCGTTTCGGCGTAAGAATGCTAAAATCAGGGAGTTCCTTTTTTAACAGGCGTGAGCAGAGAAGCGAAGTTCATTTTAAAAGTAGAGGAAGCGGAGAAGGCGCTCAGGGTTGAGAAAGAGGTCTCCGAGGCCTTGAAGGGCGCTGTAGGCAGGAAGATGCTGAGCAAGATGAAGAGGGAATACGTTGAATGCCCGCTGGCCGGCAAAAGGGTCCCGTTTCTCAGGTGTTTCGCCTGCACGTCATTCATTAGGAGAGTTAAGGGATACATCCACTGCGCGGGAGAAGAGTTTAAGCTGAAGATTTAACCTAAAATACCGTTAAATGGAGCTGAGACCTGATGCAGGGGACTAGGATACGGGGGGCTATCGATAAGATCAGGGGGCCTTTTAAGGGTAAAACCGCGGTCTTCGAGGTATTCCTCCTCGTGTCGATTCTCACCCTCGGGTTCATGATCAGGGTCATGCCGATAAGGTGGGGAGTCTATCTAATGGAGTTCGACCCCTGGATGCAGTTCAAGGAGATGAACTACATAATCGAGAGGGGATGGGGAGGGTTCATAGACTTCTTCACCTGGCATGATTATACATCTTGGTATCCTCATGGCAGAGACGTGGGGAGAACGGCGTTTCCGGGTCTCCCATTCATGGCCGCGTTCTTCTACCATTTACTACACGGGATCGGAATAGAGGTGGACGCCCTAGAGTTGGCGGCCATATTCCCGGTAATCATGGCCCTAGTCGCCATACTCTTCGCATACCTTCTCGGCAAGGAAATCGGTGGAAAGCCCGCGGGATTCATCTCGGCGTTCTTCATGGCCATCAGCAGGGCGCACGTCGAGAGGAGTCTCTTCGGATGGTTTGACGACGAGAGCATAGGTATACCGCTATTGATGATTGGGCTATGGGCCTACATCAACGCGCTGAAAGAAGAGCGAAGCAGATTAGGGGTCGTGGCATATTCCCTCCTTTCAGGCCTCTCATTCGGATATTTGGCCGCGAGCTGGGGAGCCGCGAAATTCCCCCTCGCCTTCATTCCACTAGTTACCGTTTTACTCGCATTAATCGGGAGATATAATCGCCAGCTCCTAGTCTCTTTCACGATCACTTTTTCGACATACACGATGGCGGCTGTAATGGTCCCGAAGCTCGGGCCAGGGTTCCTGAAGGAGGCCACGATACTCTCGGGCTTCGCGGCGCTCGTAATCCTCATCGCATTTGAGATCTCGAAGCTCTATCCCGAAAAGCTACACGTCCGGAGATTGCCGTACTATGTGATCGCCGCTGGGATTGTGGGTTACTTGGGGATAATAGCCGCTGGTTACGCGAATGTTCCGGGGATAAAGTTCTTCAGCGTCTTGGCTCCTTGGATGAGATATAATCTCCCGATAGTGATCTCCGTTCAAGAGAACCAGCTATCGACGTGGGCCGTGATGTTCTCGGATATGGGCTTCATGATCCTGTTCTGCTTAGTCGGGCTCTATTACGCATTCAAGCGGAGGAGGAACCCGGACATAATCCTAGCCCTCTTCGCGATCTTCACGATATACTTCTCCTCCACGATGGTCAGGTTATCAACGCTCGCCGCTCCAGGAGTCGCCGTTATAGCCGGGCTCGGATTGGCCGAGGTCTTAGGCGGATTCGCTCGGGCCATGAAGCTCGCGTCTGCGAAGACCAAGATCAAACCTGTCGGGATCGAATACTACGTGTTGACCCCAATACTCATCGTGGGCATACTGGCCCTCGGAATAATTCCCAGCACATACGGCCTCAGGTATTCGATCTCGGCGATAGACGTCGGCTATACGCCTCCTACAATAGTCTCGGCCTCGACTCCCTTCAGGATGGCCATACCGGCCTGGCTTAAAACGCTGGAGTGGATGAGGACGAACTTACCCAAGGACGCCGTAATAGCTTGCTGGTGGGACTACGGATACTGGGTGACCATCCTAGGCAATAGAACTAGCATAGTGGACAACGCGACGCTTAACTCAACTCAGATAGGCGAGATCGGCTACGCATTCATGTCAAATGAGACCGTCGCCTACAAGATCTTCAAGAAACTTGGAGCAACCCACGTCCTAATATTCGTCACCCACGTCAGCTATGGTCAGGAGGCCAGGCTACTAGGCTACGGCGATGAAGGAAAGTGGATCTGGATGCTGAGGATAGCGAAGCAGGAGGGCCACGAGATAAACGAGGAGGAATATTTAACCGAGCGGGGTGCCCCGACGGATAAATTCTGGAGCGAGACCACCCTCGGGCGACTCATACCCTATAAGCCAACCCAAATAGCTTCCGGCAGAACCGTTTACGCATACCAGCCAGCTCAGCTGAAGCACTTTAAATTGATCTACGAATCGGATAGACCCTACAGCAGCTTTGCATACGTGTATATCTACGAGATCGTCGATTAACCGATATAGAAGGGCTCCTTACCCCTCTTCCTTCCCTCCTGTAGCATCTTCTCGTAATCCTTCTGAAACTCCTCCAGCAAAGCCCTCTGCTTCTCTATCTCTTTGTCGAGTCTCTCAAGATCCACCCTGAATCCAAGGGCCTTTGAGAGCAGCCGTATCAGGTCTCTCGCGGCGACGGGGTCGGGGAAGTATGGGACTACCTCGGTTATTATGAGCCAGGCTTTGCCTGTTCTCCTAGAGTAGAAGAAGAGCAGGTAAGCTGATAACTTATCGGCTGGAATATTCTCGAGACCTGAGATCAATCTCGCCCCGGATTCGAGGAACCTCTTAACACCATCCGGATCTACCGATGCTACGTAAGTTCCACGCTCACCAGTTATCTTCAGTCCTGTTAAGAGGTAATAGTTATGTGCTCCCCGCTCGATTAAGAATCTGTGGAGCTTATCGGCGATGATATAACCTCCTTCAAGGCTGTCGATCATGAAATTTCTAACGATGAACAGCAACTTCACGTTCGACTCTTCACACATGTATAGCTCGATTTTAGGCCTGGTCGCGATCCCCCTGTTAACCAGGCTCACGTGCGGGAAATATAGGGACGTGACCTCTGCTATCTTAACGGGCTTGAGGTCCTCGACCAGATAGTTGACCGCTATAGTCGGGGCAGCACCCGCTGAAGGCGATGCGTCGATTACGTGGGCGCCCTTAAGATCGGCGGTTTTCCCCTCCTCTGTAAGTAGTATCTTGACCTCCTGCGGCCTCGCCAAGCGCTGCACCTATTGACCCTCCACCCATTGGGTTATTTAAGTTGTACCCAGGGACTCTAGGCCCGCTGATCTGTTTTAGACTTACGCAATTTGACGACCAAGTCTATGTATCGATGTTTAAGGGAGATGCTGGGAGGGTGGGCTGATTTAACCGGAGCCCCGCAGATGGGGCATGAATCCCGTTGGAGCGTGTATCGCCCGCATTTTGTACATTTATGGAGGAGACCGGGCATCGCCATCACTTTACTTGGAGAGATCCCCTTCCACCGGCCTCTTGGACGACCTTAATGCATTCGGAGGCAACCTTCTCCAAGAGTTTTCTGGCTTTTTCCTCGTCCTCGGCCTCCACCCTGATCAGGTATTTAGGAGACCCGATCGTCGTTATGGAGACCAATTCACCGCGTCCCGCGGCCTTCAGCCCGCGCTCAGCAGCCTTCCTGATCACCTCTACTCCGTTGCCCGAGGGAACGTTAAGGATTAGGGTGCCCTTCAATATCGCGCGCTTCAATTTTATCTCCTGATTGACGAGCTTTATCAGGAGCTGCGCGGTTTCCCTGTCGAGTCTCATCCACCTCGGGAGCTTTCCGCTTTCCAAGATCTCGATGAATACGTCGTAGAGGCTGATTTCCCGCTTCATCGCCGGCTCGATTATGGCTGCTCTGAGCTCCTCATCCGATTTACCGGATCTCTCAGCCAACAGCGAGATTATCCTCTTCACCTTCTGCTTCCTCTTCCACTCCAAGAGCTTCCACTCGCGTTCTTTCTGGGCTACGCGGCGTAGGGATGCGTCGACCTGCTTTGAGGGCTTATCCACCCTGAGAACCTTGAAAACCTCCCGCTGATTCTCCCTCAAGTAATCTCTTATGTTCCTAACCCATTTAAGCGAGATCTCGGAGATGTGGACGAGCCCCTCCCAGCCCGGATACTCTAGGAGATCGAGGTACGCCCCATAGCGCTCTATCCTCTTGACAACGCCTATTACTAAGTCTCCAACCTCCGGCGCCTCAGCCTCGACAAATTCTGACATTTTCCGGGGAATATTCCGGGCGGATGTATTTAAACCAAGAGTAAGCTGGACTAACTCAACTTCTCTAAGACCCTTCCGAGGATCTTGGCCTTACCGCCACGGGGGAGAGCGAGGGGCGCGCCGCAGACCTGGCATTTGACCTCGATCTTCGCGTGATCGAATACCACCTGTTTATGGCCGCATTCAACGCATTCGACGAGGAGGAAGGTGGACCGGGGCTTAGAAATGAGCTTCTCCCAATCGATCTCCATCCCAGACTTCACCAGCAGGATAGCTTAAACGAGCCATCGCTTATTAACCCTTACCATATCCCAGGGGGG
>CAZAVQ010000006.1:0-15871 GCA_964488635.1 uncultured Nitrososphaeria archaeon | reverse complement strand
CCATTAGTCCGAAGATTAGGATGAAGACTCCGGCGATGAAGTTCGGCAGATACTCAACTACCATCTGCATGTAGTGCGTGAGGAGGGTTATCTCTAAGACGTTGACGGCGGCGAAGACCGCGATCAAGTAGATGAATACCCTGATGAGGACGTCGAAGAATCTGGGCAGGGTTATGCCGGATTTCTCGATAGCCTTTCCGATAGCGGTCTTCCTTAAAGCGTCATCCACACCTATCTTATCCAGAATCTTAGCTATTACCGCTCCAAGCCCCCTGCCGACGGCCCAACCGATGATGAGGATTATTATCGCCGTGACGACCTTTGGCAAGGCCGCGGCAAACCACGTGACGAAACTTGTCAAAAACTCGTATAGCATCATCCTTACCTCCTCAGGAACCGTATATAAGAGTTCCCATGAACATTTTACGTCTATAACCCTCTGGGATCCTTCTTCGCGGAGTTGATCCTTATATAAAGCCTGTTTATCGTGGTCGAGATCCGGGTTGGCGCGCCGCTCAGTCGGCTTTCACTTGGGGCTTCACTGGATAATGCTTAACATGACGAGGCTACTCAATGATCTAGGGTTGTCTAGGGCCAGGTCTTTAAGCCTGAAGCTCTTACTGGTTCTCGAGATCTCATTTGCCGGAATCTACTTAGCCTTAACTAGGAACCTGCTCGTCATCTACTTGACGTCGATAGGTTTCGGCGTGTCGCAGATCTCGATTATGCTCGTGGCGGCGACGATCGCTCCATCAATGGTCTCTATAATGCTTTACAGGCATCCTGAGTTTATCACGAGAAGGGTTAAGCCTAAGTTCATAATCTTTCACGCCTCCGAGAGAATTTTCTGGATTCCGATGGTATACTTCAAGGATTTAATCGCAATCGGCTTCTTTTACATGATTATCAGCATCTCTTCCACAATACTCGGCTGCTTCATGAACCTTCTAATCTACTCATCTTTTGATGAAGAAGGAGTGAGGGACGTGACCGCGAAGAGAACCGCCGCCTATAACGTGACGAGCATAATGGGGTCTATAGTTGCCGTAATACTCCTCGCCGCTCTTGCCGTCGACGCGAAGTTCAGCATAATATTCACTTTAGGCTCAATGGTGGGATTGCTTTCAACCGTGATGCTAGTCTTCATGAATATGAAGCATCTAGAAGGCGCGAAGATCCCGAAAGCCGTTGAGAGACCGGAGCAGATGTTCTCAATATCATCATTCTTCCTAGCATTCCTCATATCAGGAAACCTCTTAGGAATATTTTGGGCGCCCTATCTGATGCGCGGCCTGAATGCGCCGGACTACGTTGCCGCTGCGATGAACTTTGCGGCCACGATTTCCAGCATAGTCGGGTCCATGATTTGGGCTAAAAAGTCGTTGAGGACGTTTAGAATCGCCTTGGGGATGTCGATGATTACTCCTATACTGGCTTTTCTGATACCTATTCCAACGGCGCATATCGGGATCTCGGCCTTCAACGGGTTTGTAGGAACCGGGGCGGGCTTCCTAGGGAACTTCCTGTTCGCGAGATACCTTAAGCAATTTGGCGCCGCCAGATCAAGTATAATGATGACCCTCCTCGCGAATCTGGCTCAGCTGCTGGCCACCCCCTTCGGCATATTCTTTGGCCAACAGTATATGTTCCTCTTCATATCGGTGATAATCCTCGTGATGGCCTCGATGGTCCTCGCGTTCCTGACGATCCCCGAGGTCGCGGTGGTTCCAGAGCATTCCGCCAGAACCTATTCCTACCTCCTCTACTCCAGCAGTTTAATGGGATACTCGATCGCCGTGGAGACTACGAAGGAGACGATCATCATGAGCCTCAGGCTACTCGCCCTCATCGCCGCCTTCATCCTCCTCTACGTCACCTACAAATTCGTCTTCTTCCTGGCGGGGATTTAACATAAATAGCCGAGATATATCTCAGCTCTTTGGAGACTGGATGATCGGGGTTGAAGGGGATCTCTTAAAGGAATTCGCCTCCACGATGGCGCTAGAGCTTCTCAACCTCCTGCCAAAGCTGATAATCGCTGTTGTGGTGGTGATTGTCGCATTCTTGGTGTTACGTTTTGTGGGAGGGGGTATTAAGAAACTCCTCACGGTAGCTAACATAGACGAGTTAATTGACAGATATCTGGGCGTTAAACTCCCGATCTCCCTGAATAGCGTGATCTTGGCGATCTTTTACCTGGGAGTCATGCTCGCGGTGCTTTATGGGCTGATAAACCTGTTCTTCGGAGAGGCCTACATAGAACTCGCGAACTCAGTTATGCTCTATGGAGCGAGGGTCATAAGCGTGGTCCTCTTAGGGATCATCCTGTTCGCCGCCTTCTCGAGCGTTATAGACAAAATCAGGGTGGAGAGCAGGATGAAAGGATACCTATTCTTCATAATCACGCTCCTCTTAACCGCGATGCTGATAGACGTAACCGCCCTAAGCGAACCCGTCAAACAATCACTCTACATAGGCCTATCCATAGGCATAGGAGCATCCCTCGCGGTCTTCTCGGTCTGGTTCTTCTTCCACGAATACATCGATAAACTCTTGGCGTTGAGATCTGGCGAAAAGAAGAGAAAATAGGCTAGTTTCGGGCTATATGGGGAGAGGGCACCCCACCGCCGCTGAGGGCCGTGAACCTAGATTACGTTAAATACTTCGAGCCCCAAATCCCCAGTGGAAGGGGATTCCATGTCGAAGAGAGGAAGGCGGAGCCAGGGGGGTGGTCCGAAGACGGCGGAGAAGAAGGTTTACCTAAGGATTGAGGACCTCCCCTCGGTTGGGACGGCTACGGCCCAGAAGCTCAGGGAGATAGGGTATTCCACGATCGAGTCCCTGGCAACGGCCACCATCTCCGAACTAGCCGCGGCGGGGATAGGTGAGAAGCGGGCGGCCGAGATAATTTCCGCGGCGAGGGAGGCCATCGAGGTGAGCTGGGTTACGGCGAAGCAGTTGGCCGAACTCAAGAAAGGGGTCGGGAGGATAACCACCGGAAGCAAGGCGTTAGATAGGCTCATAGGGGGAGGAGTTGAAACTCAGTCGATCACCGAGTTCTTCGGGGAATTCGGCAGCGGAAAATCCCAGCTCTGCCATCAGCTCGCTGTAAACGTCCAGCTCCCACCTGAGAGAGGTGGCCTCGGAGGCGCCGCCCTCTATATCGACACCGAAAATACCTTCAGGATCGAGAGGATTATGCAAATGGCCAAACATGTTGGATTAGATCCCGATGAGGCGGCGGAGAAGATAATCTACGCGGAGGCATATAACAGCGATCACCAGATACTCTTGCTTGAGAAGGCTGATAGGATCATAAAGGAGAATAACGTGCGTTTGATAATTATTGACTCGCTCACATCCCATTTCAGGAGCGAATACGTTGGGAGACAAAACTTACCAGAACGCCAGCAGAAACTCAACAAACACATGCACAAGCTCCTTAGGCTAGCTAGGGCATTCAACGCCGCGGCCATAGTTACCAACCAGGTAATGGCCAGGCCGGATGAATTCTTCAGCGCGATGGCAGTCCTCCCAGTCGGAGGCCACATCGTCGGTCATACAAGCCACACGAGAATCTACCTAAGGAAGGCCGCGGGTAAAAACGTGCGGATAGCCAGGCTCGTCGCGAGCCCCTATCTTCCAGAGGGTGAGGCACTGTTTAGGATAACTGAAAATGGCGTAGAGGATTTAGAGGAGGAGGGCTGATATGGAGTATCCGAGTAGGAAGGTCTTAAAGAATTTCTACGGATTCCTCTTCTCGGGAAAACTCAGTAAGGCGGAGGCGGCTCTGAAACGCATCCAGAAGAGGTATAAGTTCAAGGATGGCGACGGATACTACAAGGCGCTCTATGGCATCTACTACGTCTACGTATCCGGGGACCGCGACTCCTACCTCTTCCACCTCCTGAGGAGATATCTAGACGGTGAGAGCAAGGAATCCCTAAAGAAATCCTTTAGAGACCTACTCGAAGCATCCTACGATCCCCCATCGGACTTCATCCGCGCGTGGCTCGACCTAATAAATCTCCTAGACTCTTTGCCAAAACCGCATAGGCTTGAGAAATCCGGTTAGAGCGCCTGTAAAACGTTGAAGGTTATCACCAAGACTATAAGCCACATCACCACGTAGGTCGCCGCGCCGCTCGTGTATAGTTTTCTACCGAGCTGGGTCTTGAATTCCTCTTTCATGAGCCCCTTGATCACTATCGTCGACAATATGTAGACGAGGGCCATGAGGAATATCCCCACGAAAATCGTGGGCTCATAAAGCTTCAGAAATGCCGTTAGAAAACCCATTAATATGCCTCCGACAAACCTCCCCCAGTAGAGCTTGTCCTCCAACCTCAAGGATTTCACCGGTGATAGGAATTGAATGCCTCCTACCTCGAGTTACAGCGATTGCTTAACGAGATTTTAAGCATTATCCAAGGCGCCAGGATCTCCAACGTCTATCACATGGAGGACGATTCGATAATACTCAAGATCCGATCAGAGGGCTTTGCCGGAGAGCTCAGGATAGTTCCGGGGAGATTCCTCTACCTCGTCGAGGGGAGCTATGAGAAGCCGAAGGAGCTTACACAGCGCGGGAGAGCCCTCAGAGCCCTCCTAACAAATGCCAGGATAAAGACCGGTGAGCTGCTCGAGGGCGAGCGGATCATAGTCTTCCACCTAGAGAAGGGAGAGAGGGAGATCAAGCTCGTCTGCGAATTCCTCCCCAAGGGCACCGTGATAGTCCTAGACGAGAATGACGTGATACTCGAATCCCTCCACCACCTCGAGATGCGCGATAGGAAAATAGCCCCAGGCGAGCGCTACGTGCTCCCTCCACCAAAAAAGAGCATCTCAGGGAACGCCATCCCCCAAATCCTCGAGAAACTAACCCCCAGAAGGAGCATAGTCTCGGCTTTGGCCATCGAGGCGGGGCTCGGAGGCCGTTACGCGGAAGAGGCACTCCATTTAGCGGGAATAGATCCGTCAAAGAAGGTAAAGGAACTCTCACAAGATGAATACGAAAAAATCTGCGAAGCAATTCGGAAAGTCCTAGATCAAGCCGAGCACGGTACTCCGGTTGTGGCCTATTCTCCTGAAGGCGAGGCCCAAGCTCTACCATATCCCATGGAGAGTTTCAGTGCTAGAAAATGGCGATTCGAGGAGACGCCGAGCCTGAATGAGGCTTTCAGAAAGGCTTACGAACATGAACTCGCCAGAAAGCTGAACGAAGAGAAGAGGAGAGTCGTCGAAGAAAAGATAAGCGAACTCGAAAAAAGAGCACATGAACGAAGGTTTTCCGCCCAAAGACTCCTAAAAGAATCAGAAGACCTGAGGAAGATAGCTGAAAAACTATTCCAGCTTTCTCCCCAGATCGAGGAGATAAAAGATAAACCTGGAACCCATGAAATCGGGGAAGTATCCGTCGATGTCGACGTCGCATCAAAAAAATTGAAGATAAGAATCCATGAGAGAGAACTGGAATTTAACGCGGCTGAATCATTTATGAGGCAGGTCTCAAAATTATTCGATGACTCGAAGAAGGCGGCAAACGCGGCTCGAAAGTTGCGGGGGGAGGCTGAGGAACTCGAGAAGAAAGCGGAGAAGTTAAGAAGGGGGATTCGAGAAGCCGTTGAGCAAGCGATAGTCCAAGTCTCCGCAAGGATCAAGGTTAGCAAGGGGAAGTGGTATGAACGCTATCGTTGGTTCATCACCTCCGAGGGATTCCTGGCCGTCGCTGGGAAAGACGCCTCGAGCAACCTATCCCTACTCAAAAAACACTTGGAGCCAGCCGACCTAGTTTTCCACGCTGAAGTACGAGGCGCGGCCGCGGTGATCCTGAAAAATGGAAAGGCTTCAGGGGAGGCTTCCAGAAAAGAGGCGGCACAGTTTGCGGCAACATACAGCAGGGCCTGGAGGGAAGGGCTTTCGCAGATGACCGTCTACTACGTTGAGCCTCATCAAATATCATTTACACCACCTCCTGGCCATTATCTACCTAAGGGTGGTTTCATAATAAAGGGTGAGAGAAGATACTTGACCGTGAGGCTCGAGTTGGCGGTAGGTCTCTCAGAAAACCTAGAGATAATCTACGGCCCTCCTGAGGCGGTTTCCAAAAAGACCAAAAACTTCGTTAAGCTGATTCCTGGAACTAAGAAAGCCGGAGAACTCGTGAACGAGATAGTGACATCACTCTGCCGTGGGCTAGATATCAATGCGAGAACCATAAGGGATTTGAAATCGGAGATAGCCGGGTTAATACCCTATGGAAGGGCCGAAATACTCAGGAAATAGTAATCGCTCTAAGGGAGATATTAGGAGACCGTGACTTCGTTCTCCAGCCCTAATTTGATAAAAAGGAAAAATGAACCTAATAATGGGTACCTATTGAGCTTCTGAAAAGGTGGTTTAAGATTTAAAAAGAGAGTTAGTGGAGATAATGCTGGAGTAGTGAGGTAAGTTGCGAATCACCGATGAGTTGCTAGTCCGCGACGTCATGTCGAGCCCCGTTATCGAGAGCAAGGAAAATGAGACGGCTGAGGAAGTCGCGCAGAAGATGATGCGATACAGAGTTGGAGCCATAATAGTCACGGATAAAAACGGTTCCCCGCTTGGAATAGTTACTAAAACGGATTTGGTCGAAAAAGTGATCGCGAGGAATCTGAAGCCCGATGACGTCAAGGCGAGGGATATAATGACCACGCCGCTTGAGACCATAGATCCTGAGGCGAAAATCGAGGACGCCCTCAGGAAGATGAGTAAACTCAAAATAAGTAGGCTAGCAGTCGTCTACAAAAATAGGCTCATGGGCTTGATAAGCGTCAAAGACATTTTGCAGGTAACCCCAGAGATACTTGAGATAGTCAAGGAACACATGGAAATCATGGGAATAGCCTTGCCGAGGAGCACAGAGGGATACGTCGAGGGATACTGTGATAGCTGCGGAGAGTGGTCCGACATGCTTCTAAACGTCGAGGGACAATACCTCTGCGAGGATTGTAGATTGGATCTGATCAGAAGGGGGAGACGGGTAGAGAGATAAATCAAGAAGTAAAAAAGCTAAAATCCTGTAATTTAATCATGTTAAGGTGATAGTGTAAAGCATCCATGGCATACGGGGATTCGAAACGGTGTAGGAAATTCGCGGTCGACGCCATGTTAAAGAATATCGTTTCTTGGTTAAGGATACTCGGATACGACACCATTTATTGGGGCGGAGAAGATAACGAGCTGCTGAGACTAGCCAAGAGAGAAGGTAGAACCATCCTCACGATGGATCGCGATCTAGCCTTATCCGCGTTGAGGAACGGATTGGAGGTAATTTTAATCACGAATAACGAGCCTTCAGATATCTTAGCCAACTTGGCCTCCAGATACGGGATAAGCCTGGACTTTAACCCAGATCAAACGCGATGCCCAATCTGCAACCACGTACTCACGCTTTCGAGAAATGGTGAACGCGAGGAATGGCTGTGCCCGAATTGCGGCAAGAAATATTGGAGGGGGTCTCACTGGAAGAATATAAGCAGGGTTTTTGAGGAAGCCCGGAAAAAGGCGGGGTTAGCTGGGAATCCTCGGCGGCGTCCTACTTTTTAAGGAAGTACGGGAAATTAATTGCAGAGGTGTTATGGAGCGGCTAACTCTGGAGGAAGGTGCGTACCTTGTTAGACTCGCGCGGAAGGCGATAGAGATCTATCTTGATGGAAAGGTTCCGAAATCTCCAGAGAATGTTCCAGACCGCTTGAAGAGGAAGAGCGGGGTCTTCGTCACTCTCACCACTTATCCGGAGAAGGAGTTACGCGGCTGCATAGGATACCCCCTACCACTCTATGAACTAGTTGAAGCAACGATTATGGCCGCCGTGGCATCTGCTTCTCAAGATCCGAGGTTCCCACCGCTCAGCCCCGAGGAATTAGACAGGGTTGTAGTGGAGGTCAGCGTCCTCACCCCGCCGGAAGAGATAGAATACTCGGATCCAAAGGAGCTCCCAAATCTTATAACTATTGGGGTAGACGGCTTAATCATCGAGGCAGGAGGGGTCAGCGGCTTACTGCTACCACAAGTCCCCGTCGAATACAACTGGAGCCCGGAAGAATACCTGATGCACCTCTGCATCAAGGCGGGGCTCCCCTCAACTTACTGGTTAACCGGGAGGGCGAAGATCTACAAATTTACAGCCCAGATTTTCGAGGAAGAATCCCCGAAGGGGGAGATCGTGGAGAAAAAGCTCTCGGCCTGTCAAACCTAGTGAAGTATATGTCGCTGAAAACGCCGCATCACGGTGAATGCTTTTGCGGGCTCAAAGGGTTCACGTCGGCGTCTGCGGCATAGGATTTGGCCACGCATCCAGAGCTGTTGCTGTGGTTTCCGCGCTTAAAGCTAGAGGCTGGGATGTGTCGGTATCATCTTATGGAGAAGGTCTCAGGTATTTGGAGAGATCCAAGATTGAGGTGAAACCCGTTCCCAAGGTATCCTATGGAATACTGCCGGAGGCGAAGGTCAGCATAAAGATGACCATCTACAGTAACCTCCTGCTTCCGATAAGGTTACTTGAACAGGTTGCCTGCGAGGTGAATTACCTCGAGGGAGCGAGTTTAGTTATCTCGGATACTCGGGCCTCCACGATCCTGGCGGGAAAACTTTCCGGAAAACCCGTTTTGACGGTCCTCAATCAATTTAATGTCAGGGTGGAGTATCCTAGGTATCCTAGGTTGATAGAACTCCTCGAGGCGATGAGCCAGCTCGTTGGGCATATCTGGGGCTTAAGTGATAAAATATTGATCGTTGATTATCCGCCTCCATACACTATATCGAGGCAGAACCTAGTAATTCCCGGGGATTTATCAGAAAAGGTTGAGTTCATGGGCCCTATCCTCGACAAGCTTCCAGACGACCTCCCACCTATCGAGGAACTCCGGAGGAAATACGGGTTAAATCCCGATGGAAAGCCCGTGATCCTGTACCACGCGACCGGGCCTAGCTATGAGAGAAGAATGCTCACGAAAACGATCCTACCCATTTTAGAGAGATTGGCCGGAGACTATCAGGTCGTGGCCACCCTCGGCGGAGACAAGCCCGAAAACACTTTCCCCAAGGTCAAGATCCTCCCCTGGGTCGATGAGCCGCTGGAGCTGATAAAACTCTCAGACGCCGTAGTATGCAGGGCTGGGCAGACTACCCTGGCGAAATCGTTGGCCTTCGGCAAACCCCTCATAATGATACCGATACCGGCGCATGGCGAACAACTCGGCAACGCGTGTTCGGTTGTCGAAAACGGAGCCGGGCTACTCCTTCCACAAGAAATGCTCTGCTATGAGAGCCTTAGAGATGCCGTTGAGAGGGTTCTAGGGGGCGGATTTAAGACAAATGCTGAGAGATATTCGGCGTTGGCCGCGGACCTAAATCCCCTCGAGAGGGTTCTTTCGGTTGCTGAGGACCTCGCTCTTAAGGATTAGAGACAGGTTTTCTCAAAAAGGTTTATCTCATAGGATTGTCCATATTAAGGCAGGCAAGCAGATGAGTAGTCGCCCTAGAATCTCTCCTTCCGTCACTCCTGGAATGGTGATCGGGCTTCTAGACGTCGTCTCCGGACATGGGGGTAAAACTGATTTAGCTAAGATAGCCATCGACCTCCAAAGCGACGTGGACGACCTCCTCCCAGTAATAGAGGTTGCCGAAACCCTAGGATTCCTCTCGGTGGAGAACGGAGACGTCATGTTAACCGACCTAGGCGAGAAACTGGTGAAGGCGATGCCCAGCAAGAAAAAACTCCTTCTCAGAAACGCCATCCTAAACGTAGAGCCGTTCGCCACAGCATTCAAGCTCATAAAATCCAGGAGGGAATTTTCTGCAGAGGAATTGTTCGAGGAGCTCAGCAAGGTCAAAGAACTCGGGGAAGAATACAGGGATCCGGAGCAGATTCATCATATGCTTTTGGAGTGGCTGCTCTATACGGAGACCGTGAGATATAACGGCGACGAGAAGAAGTTTCAGGTAAAGTCCTAGCTGAGGAGCGTATAGACCTCGTCGACGTATTCGTAGAATTCCTTACTCCTCCTAGACCTCGGTCTCTCCATCTTTATCTCGATCACCCCCGCGATTTCAACGGGTCTCTTCGTCAAGACTATGATGCGGTCTGAGAGCTCGACGAGCTCCTCTATGTCGTGGCTAACCATAACGACCGAGCTTGGGGGCAGGCTCTGGTTTCTCCAAAGAGTCTCGATTTCCCGTCTCAGCGAGATCGCGGTGAGCGGGTCGAGGTTGCTAAACGGCTCATCCATAAGTAGCAGATCGGGTTGGGCGACGAGCGCTCTTGCTAGGGCGACTCTTTGCCTCATTCCCCCGCTTAGCTCGGCGGGGTAAGCGGTCTCGAATCCCATTAGCCCCACCATGTCCAAGAAGACTTTCACCCGCTCCTCCTTTTCCTCCCTCGTGAGTTCCTTCTCGTGGATAAGCGCGAGCATCACGTTCTCCAAGACCGTGTACCAGGGAAACAGGGCAGGGCTCTGGAACATCATCGAGATCCTAGGCGTCGGCTCTTTCAGAGGCTTACCGCGGAATAACACCTCCCCGTTCTCGGGTTTCAGGAGCCCCGCCATAATCCTGAGTAACGTGCTCTTCCCGCATCCACTCGGCCCAGCGATTCCCAAGAACTCCGCATATGAAACTGAGAGTGATAATCTATCGAATACCTGGAGTTTCTCACCGCCCCTCATGACATAGCTGAAGCTAACGTCGCGGAGCTCGAGTAGATGCTCCGTCACCCTCCCGGTGGAGTTCGCCGCGGCTTTCATACCGTCACACCAACGATCTCCGTAGCCTTCTGATAAAGCCTCCTCCAGAAGAGTTTGTTGAGGATCGCGATGAAGCCCGCCATCCAGATGGTCGCCGCGACCAGTAATCCGAGGTCGCCGCCCGTCACCGCCTCGCTTAACGCCTTACCTATGCCCGGGTTCTCCACCTGCCAGATGAAGTGGTCTAAGACTATCCTCTCCGCAACCACCAGGGTGTTCCACCCGCCCCCCATCGCGACTAAGCAACCCATTACTAGCGAGGGAAGTATTCTGGGGAGGTAGAGGTGTCGGAACTTCTTGAACCCGCGTATTCTGAGCAACTTACAGACCTCCTCTTCCTCTCTCGGAATACCTCTCATCGCGCTGCTTATGAAGAAGAAGAGATACCACTGCGTTCCTAAGAGGATCAACGTTATTGCTCCGGTTTCCAGTGGGAGCTTGGCGTCTAAAACGAGTTTCACGATTAGGGGTATCAGCAACGTGGCGGGGAGCGAGGCCAGAACCTGGAAGGCAGGGATCAGGATCTTTTCCAGGCCCCTCCTCTCATAAATGAGCACGGAGACAGGTATCACCCAAGCGAGGCCAATTACAATCGCTAAGGCCACACGAAGCATCGAGAACCCTATCATCACGAGAGGGTCTATCAGCCCAAGTCTCCCGAACCCCGAGATAACAACCTCCAGATAAGCCCACGCATTCACCGAGACCAGACCGTAGATCGATAACGCGATACACGTCGCCGCCGCCAAAACCGATACCGCGAGTTTATTCCTCTTAATTATCGAGAGGAGGTATGCGGTGAGCCGCGAAGCTGATTTACCACATGGGATACCCCTACCCGCGAAAAATTTACCGAATAAGTCGCCTATAGGTTTCGTAACCCTTTCTATCCAAACTCTCGGAACCTCCGCGGCATATGCCTCAAATTTATATCGCTCGCTGAGCCGCATCAACGGGATGAATAAGGCCAGGTTCATGAATATGACGGCCACGAGGACGGCGGCTAAGCTAATCCAGAATTGGGGAAGCTTTCCCGATAACATGAATTCGGTTGAAATCGTACCTATTCCAAACAACTTCCACTTGGATTCACCGATAGTTATTATCTCACACGCGACCAAGAAATAGAGGCCATTAGCCCATGAAGCCGGGACATTTGCCGCGATCTTGGGGAAGGCTGCGGGGATATAGAGGTCGCGTAGCCTCCGCAGCGGTCCCAGTCCAAGACTTCTGGATGCTTCGACGATCTCGGAGGGTAACAGCTTCACCGCCTCGTAGACGCCAAAGGCGATGTTCCACGCTTGGCTCGTGAATATCAGGAATATGGCCGCTATTTCTGGACCAATTATTGGGTGAATACTGATGAAGACGTAGAGGGCGAGAGGGAAAAAACTCAGAATCGGGATCGACTGGAGGACGTCTAAAATCGGAATTATGATCTTCTCGGCGAACCTATTTACCCCCGCCAAGATTCCAACGCAGAGGGAGAAGAGTATCGAGAGTATGAGTGAAATCGACATCCTAGCCCAAGAATACCCTAATGCGGCTAAGATCTCTAAGATCTCAAATGCTGTGATCAACCCAAATTATCAGGTCTTAACGATATAAGGAGTTTACCCGGGTCACCTGAGATACCGGTTGATGAGCTCCTCGAGGGCGGGCTTGGGATAAACCCCTATCACTATATCGACGGGCTTACCGTTCTTGAATAGGATCAACGTCGGTATGCTCATTATCCCGAATTTAGCCGCGAGCTTCCTATTCCTATCAACATCGACCTTGACGAACACGACTTTCCCCGCATACTCTCTGGCCAGCTCCTCAATTATGGGCGCTATCATCCTACAGGGGCCACACCAAGCCGCCCAGAAATCGGCGAAGACCAGCTCGTATTTTCTTAGGATTTCCTCGAATTGCTCCTCGTCAACCGGAATTGGTTTGTCGATGACCCGGATCCTCGGCTCCTCCTCGGTCTTTCTGAGCAGCTCCCTGAGCTTCCTCTCCTTTATCCTCTCAAGCTCCCGATCCTCGGACATTCTGGCTCAGAGTTGAGTCAAGCATTTAATAAACTTCAGAATAAACCATTTAGACCAGTTTGACGGCGAGGTCTTAGGCATGCCGGCTCTGACCATAAGAAAGCAGCGTTTCTGGGAGCTTTTGGGAAGAGAGCTTGAAGACGAAGAGCTATTGAACCTGCTTCACGATCTGGGATTAGACGTCGAGGAGTTCGCCGAAGAATATTTCCGCGTCGAATATAACCCAAACAGGCCGGATTACTCCAGCCCGGTTGGGATAGCGAGGGCGGCCAAAGGTCTTCTGGGAATCGAGGTAGGGCTCCCGAGATACAGGCTCTATCCACCTAAAACGTTTATCGAGGTCGATCCAAGGCTGAAGGACGTCCGCCCCTACGTGGTATCGGCTATCGTGAAGGGACTGAGACTCGGAGCCGAGGATCTGGAAGAATTAATAGCCATGCAAGAAGACCTGCATTGGATCCTGGGCAGAGATAGAAAGAAGGTCGCGATAGGACTACACGACCTAAATGCCGTGAAGCCGCCGTTTCGCTACGTGGCCGCGAGGGGGGACGAATACGAGTTCGTACCACTTGGAGACTACATCCCGATGACCCTTGACGAAATCTTAGAGGAACACGAGAAAGGCGTCAAGTACGCCCACATCCTAAAGGGAAAGCCGTACTACCCGTTGATCATCGACTCGAGGAACCAAGTTCTCTCATTTCCCCCGATAATCAACGCGAGGTTAACCGAACTCAGCGAGAGCACGCGCGATATATTCATCGACATAACGGGGACCGATCTAAACGCCCTCATGAAAACCCTGAACATACTAACGACCACACTCGCCGACATGGGCGGAAAGATAGAATGCGTCCGAGTAAAATATCGGAGAAAAATCATGAAGACGCCTGACTACAGGGCGAAGCGCTGGAAGCTCAGGGTCAGATACGTCAACGAAGTGCTCGGACTAGAGCTCTCAGCGGCGGCGATCGCCAAGGCGTTGAGGAAGATGAGGTACGGCGTCAAAATCGAGGGAAATAGGCTTTCGGTGACCCCTCCGCCCTACCGCGTCGACGTAATGCATGAGATAGACTTAGTCGAGGACGTGGCGATGGGCGTGGGATATGCCTCCCTTGAGCCTAAGCAGCCCGAGACATTAACCTATGGGAGACTTCACGAGGACACCCTCCTAGAGGACTCAGTTAGGGAAATAATGATAGGTTTGGGATTCACGGAAGTCATGAACTTCACGCTCACGAATCTAGAAGACGAGTACGAGAAAATGCACGTTGACCCTCATCCACATATCGTGTTGAAGAACCCCGTATCCGCGGAGTACTCCATCCTCAGGACGTGGATGCTTCCCAGCGTGATGAAGACCCTCTCGATGAACGTCAAGAGCCTATATCCCCAGAAGATCTTCGAGGTGGGAGACGTCGTCCACCCAGATGAGAATAGACCCGAGAAAGCGGCTAGGAGGATAAAGATGGCGGCGGTCTCCTGCCACTCGAATTCCTCATACTCCGAGATAAAATCGGTCGTCCAAGAATTGTTAAAAAACCTGATGATCACCGGGTGGAGCCTGAAGCCATACGACGCTATGCCCTTCATAGATGGCAGAGCAGCGGAAATAACATGGAGAAACCAAGTAATCGGGTTCTTCGGGGAAATCCACCCAGCAGTACTAACCGAATGGGGCATAACCATGCCTGCCGCCGCCCTAGAACTCGACCTAACGCGGATAAAGCAGCTCCTAACCGGAAAACCGTAAATACTCGGAAACACATCTCCCTAACGCCCCACCACTTCGTTTGGCTCTTCGGAGAGAGGCGCCGAGCCTCCGCGATGATGAAGAGTTGTCGGTGGTGGGGTACACCATAACTAAAAACCAAAGTTTTTCACTTTACCAACAGGAGAAGCGCCATTATTATTAGTACAGATGAAAAACACATCCTGAGCACCCTCGATCTCGCTCTACGCGAAACGCGAGTCCCGAGGTTGGTTCCTAAAAGTAAGCCGGGGACTATGCCCGCAACTTTTAGCCATGAGACATGTCCGAGGAAGGAGTGGCCTATCGTGCCTGAGAAAGCCGTCAGAGTTATCATAAAGGTTGAGGTCGCTACCGCTATATGGATTGGGACCCCTAGGTTGTAGAGCGCGGGGACCTTAATCACGCCCCCACCTATTCCGAAAAAGCCCGACGCCAGACCCGCGAAAAACCCTATTATCAGGAGCCTTAAGACATCGACTTGATATTCAAATAGCATCCCACTGGAATCACGGAGGCTGCGCTTCCATCGGAGCGACCCCTTCCTCATCTCTTTTTTAGATTCGAATCGGTTCTTTCTCAGAATCATGGAGAGCGCTAATGCTATCAGGAATATCGCAAAGAGATTTTTCAATCCTTTGGATGAGATATAGGTGGTTAAAAAGGAGCCGGTTAATCCTCCGGGCATTGTGGAGACCTCCATTAATAACCCCAATCTCCAATCCAATCTCTTCTGTTTGAAGTAGGTCAGCGCTGAAAAAGATCCCGTGAACATTATCGTTGCCAAGCTTGTGCCAACTGCTTGATGGGCGTCGAGTCCGAGAATGAGCGCTAATAACGGGACGAGAATGAATCCACCGCCTACTCCTAACATGCCCCCTGTGAATCCCATGAGTAAACCTAACAAAACCAATAACGCCGAACTCAAAATGAAGTCATACACGTCTCTCTCGCCTAACCTATCTAGAGCTCAGTTCCAGGTAACCCGTTTAATGTTTTTCACCTGGTTATCTCCTGTTTCTTAACGAACTCGTAAAGCTCCCTCGCATGCGGATCCTTTTCAAAGTGTTCTCGTATCGGTTTTATTAGTTGTTCTAGTGCTTCGGCGACGCCCATCTTTAGATCCATTGGGTGGAGTTTTCCTTGCACGTAATCTCTTTCTAGTTCTTCGTAGGAGTGGTATTCTATTGGGCCTCCGTATTTGCTGGGTCTGTCTATGTGGAGTTTGTCGAATTTTCTGAAGATTATGTGTTTCGCGTAATCGAGGAGGGGGTTGCCTTCCGCCGTCTTCGGTGGGCAAT
>CAZAVQ010000005.1:0-18251 GCA_964488635.1 uncultured Nitrososphaeria archaeon | reverse complement strand
TCCTTCTATCATTTATTTTGTTCACGTGTTTTGCGGCGGAGTATAGTAGTGGATAGCCGTCGATGAATCTCTTCTCGCTGAGGAAGAGGTTGAGGACCTTTACCGCCATTCCGTCTAAGGATATTGACTCCCGTAGGCCATATGCCTCTAGGACGCACATTATCTCTTGGGATCTGGCGACGGCGAAAGCCGGCACTAAAACCCTGCCCCCTAAATCCGTTACTTCTCTGACGCTGTTGACGAATTGTTTTTCTAATTCTTCCCGCTTTGGGTGATCCATTAGGGCATACGTTGACTCCGTCACCACCACGTCGACGTCCTTGGGGTTGAATCTCGTGCCATGTAGTAGCCTCGTCTTCGTTGTCGAGAAATCTCCGGTGTAGAGAAGGGTTTTATCCGCGTTGATCAATACCTGAAGGCTTCCAGGTATATGACCGGCGTCTAGAAAAGTGATCTCCGCATCTTTGACCCTGACCGTCTCCCCATACTCAACGCGAACCCCCCTGCGGATCAACTCCTCTACCTCTAAAACCTCGTAAGGGACGTAGTAGCCGCTGAGCTTGAGAAAGTCTCGGAGGAGTATGTCGCATAGCTTGAAGGTCATCTCAGTTGCGTAGACCTTAACTCGGCCGTTTAACATGAATAGGGGGACCGCGCCGCTGTGATCTAGATGTGCATGCGTTATTATGACGGCGTCTAGGTCTTTTGCCGGGATATGGCCGGGAAATAGGGGCTCCGGTTCGGAGGGTTTTACGCCGTAGTCTAAGAGAATTTTAGCTTTCCCCGTCTCGACTAGGACTGCTGCCCTCCCGACCTCGCCGATCGCGCCTAAGAAACTGACTTTCAAGGCTTCCACGCTTGATCTTGCGACTTTCCTTTCGAATTTCGATTAAAGGACATCTTAAATATTACGATGACCGCGCGATAATCCACCGCTTCCTTAAAATCCTAGGCCTATCTGCGCATAGATAACACCAATATTTCGCTCTAAAGGTCTTTTTGGGAACGCCATGGGACGATGGAGGTCGGTGGAGATCTTCGATTTAAGAGCCGAAGAATACGACCGATGGTATGAGGAACACCTCGGGCTCTATCTCAGCGAACTTAAAGCCGTCAGGGAGTTCACGTGTAAAAAAGCGATCGAGATAGGAATCGGAACCGGGAGATTCGCCTATGGAACTGGAGTAATTGTCGGGGTTGACCCAAGTCTAAAAATGCTCCGCCAAGCGCCGAAGAACGTGAACCTAGTTCAAGCGGTAGGGGAGCGGCTACCCTTTAGGGATCACTCGTTTGATTGCGCATTTCTCATAGTGACCCTGTGTTTCGTTGAAAATCCTTTGAAGGTATTGGAGGAGAGCGCGAGAGTGGCGGAGAGGGTGATAGTCTGCATAATTCCGAGAGAGTCCAGCTGGGGTAAATATTATATGAAACTCGCCGAGAAGGGTCACCCGATCTACTCGCTGGCCAGATTTTACTCTGTCCAAGAGGTCATAGAACTCGCATCAAAGATCGGCCTTCATTTAAGGAGGATTATCGCCACCATTAAGAGCCTCCCCGGTAGAGAGGAGAGAGTCGAAGAGCCGAAAAGCGCGGATCCTAGAGAAGCCGAAAGATATGGATTTGTCTGCATGGAGTTCTCTCGTAAGTTGTAAATCTAACTCAAAGCCTTCCGTAACTCTTTTAGGTCTTCTATTTCCTTAACCTCTATCCCGATTTTCCTTAATTGCTCTACAAACTCCTTAAAGAAGGCGTTAAGTTGCTTACTTTTGGCTTTGAGGAGATATATTCTCTCGTAGCCCGCGATTTTTATCTGGGATATCGAAATTTCCAGGAAATCCCATAGACATTCCTCGATAAGGTGTTTGGGGTAATTCGTCTGTGAAAATGGATAGCTATATTTCAGGCTATATGGTATGAGCCCAAAGGGCGTTCCATAGAATAGGATCTCCCATTTAGCCGCAAGCCGAGCTGCTTTCTCGACAGATAGCTTTAATGTATTCGGTAGAAGTAAGGCGATCCGTGAGCGTCTCTCTCCCCTGAAATAGTTTTCGAGTAATTTTTCCCTCGCGGTTAATATTTTGGGTCTTCTCAAGCTGAGTTTATCATAAAGGTTCATGCCCCTTCGACTGGAGACCGGAGTGTGCCGTCTCATTTCGCCTATGATATCGTCATCCATCATTATCTCCACGAAGCCTTGATACAGGTTTGGATGCGATCTCGCCCTAATTTCTAACAATTCCATCAATCGCCCGTCTTTTATCGCCTGTTTTATCCTCTTTAATTCTTGGAAGCAGACGTAGAGATTATGCATCGCCAGCTTCCGAATCTTTTCCCGCCTCTCAAGTTCCTTAAACTCTTTGGCATCGATCTTAGAGCAGACCGGACAATAGCAGGGAAGATAATCTAGTTTATCCACTTTTAGGGTCCCGGATTCCGTCAAATACCTGTCATCCTTTGCGTAGAGGTAGTAGCTCGCGGAGTCAAACATATCGGCCCCGAGCGCGACTATAAATGGGAAGATCATCGGATGACCCGCGCCGAAGAGATGCAGAGGCTTCCCAAAGCCTATGGTAGTCCGGACTGAATACAGCATCTTAAACAGCTTCCCGAACTGGTATCCCTCCATGAGCGGGGTTGGGCTGCCTAACGCGAACAAGTCAAAACCCATGTCTAATTCTGCTCTCGCACATTCTCGGAGTAGATCGACGTGTATTCCTCCTTGAACTGGTCCGGTCCACAGGGCCCGCGTTTCCCCGCGCTTCGCCAAGACCTCCAGAGTTATCTTCAGATTTTCTAGGGTCTTCCTCACCGTTTCCTCGGCTTTCTCCTTACTACTCATTCCGGTTGGTATATCTAATGGGACCGCGATGTCGCTTCCGATGTCTTCTTGTAAGTTCGCTATGTCTTCAGGGGTGGCTTCTACATCTCCATATTCCAGAACCTGATATCCGCCGCTATCGGTCATGATTACTCCATCGAAATTTAGGAGGCCGTGGACCCCACGTGACAACGCTTCTTCTCTAAGTCTTTTCGATATTATGTAGGCGTTTGTTATCACCGCTTCAGCTCCCAAATTTTCCTTCATCCAGCTCGCCGGGATATCTTGTGTAACTGGATTAATTACCGGGAGGAAGAGCGGGGTCTCGACTACTTTACCGCTTTTCGTCCTAAGCCTCCCAATTCTCCCAAGCAGATCCTCCGCCAGAACCTCGAACAACGCCGCATATATGGCTAATAAACCATTTAACAAATCTTCCGAGGAATTTCTCAGCCAGCCCCTTACCCGAAGATTATTAAACATGTTTAGATTAGAAAGGACATCATCTATGAGGTGAGGGGAAATGTCCGAGAGGACACCTTCTCTAGAGGACTTGATTAAGGCGGCGCGAGGCCAGATTCCCGTGGACGTACTCATTAAGGACGTCAACTACGTGAACTTATTCACCGGAGAAATCTACCGGGCGTCCATAGGAATTCTAGGCGACCGCGTAGCTTATGTGGTATCGGAAAAGTCGCAGGAACTTAAAGCGATAGAAGTCTTCAATGGAAGCGAACTCTATGCAGTTCCCGGGCTGATCGACAGCCACCTGCACATAGAGAGCAGTATGATAATTCCTTCGAGATTCGCTGAAGCCGTTCTTCCCAGAGGGGTCACCACCGTGGCCATAGATCCCCATGAGATCGCGAACGTTCTAGGGAAACGGGGAGTGAGATATATGCTCGAGGGAAGCGCTGGACTCCCATTAAAAGTCTACGTCATGGTTCCGACCTGCGTCCCCTCCATTCCGGGTCAGGAGACCGCGGGCGCGGAGATAAGTTACAAGGATGTCGAGGAAATGTTGGGGTGGGACCGCGTCATCGGATTGGCGGAGGTCATGGATTTCGCCGGCGTGATCAACCTAGACCCGAGGATCATCGAGATAGTGAAAACCGGTAGGAGAAAGAACGTGGTGATGGATGGACATACGTTTCTGAGGGGAATGGGTCTGAACGCCTATATCGCGGCCGGAATGGAGGCCGATCACGAGAACCTCACCTTCGAGGAGGCATTAGAGAAGCTGAGACTTGGCATGTTGATCAAGCTTAGGGCCCCATATCTATTGAATGTAGGAGAGTTCGTCAGGGGACTTAAATCGCTTCCAAATCCACTTGGATATCTATTCGTTACGGATGATGTTTTACCCGATAACTTGATACGTGATGGACACCTAGATAACGTAATCCGAAACTTCATAGAAGCCGGATTAGATCCGGTAGACGCCGTCCGGGCAGCTACAATCTATCCCGCAGTCCACCTCAGACTCTATGATAGAGGCGTCGTCACGCCTGGGAAACTAGCGGACATAGTGTTACTGAACAGTTTGGAGAAATTCAAGATCAAGTACGTGTTCGCAGATGGCGTGCTCGTGGCGAGAGATGGAAAACTCGTTGTAGAAATTCCTCAACGCCCGTTCCCGGATGAGGCGAAGGAGACCGTGAGGATAAGAGGACTTCGAGAAGAGGACTTTAAGGTTAAGGCGCCTCCTAATTCCAAAAAAAGTGTTAAGGTTAGGGTTATAGAACTCTCTCCACCTGGACCCGAGTTAGAGGACGGCGTGAGATTCCTCCAAAGTGTTGTGACGAAGTTCTCGATAGAGGAACTGGAGGTTAGGGATGGATATGTGGATCCGGGAGATCTCGCCGTAATAGCCGTGATTGAGAGACATGGGAAGGCGGGGAACATCGCCAAGGGCTTTGTGAAAAATTCCGGGATTACCTGTGGAGCCGTGGCCTCGACCGTTTCCCATGACTCTCATAACCTACTCGTCATGGGCAGGGATCCGGGGGACATGCTCGCTGCCGCAAACCACGTAATATCATCTCAGGGAGGGGTTGCGGTCGCAAAGAATCGGAAGATAATAGCCTCAGTCGATCTACCCGTCGCGGGATTGATGTCCGAAGAACCTGTCCAAAAAGTCGCGGAGAAATTCGAGGCTGTGCGAAGAGCCTTTAGGGAAATCGGTTTAATAGATCACCCATATGCCCCGCCAATCTTCTTCCTGGCGCTCCCCGTCATTCCGGCGGCAAAGATAACCGATAAAGGGTTATTCGACGTCATAGCGCAGAAGCCGGTCGACCTCTTCGTAGAGTAAGAACTCGGGGGAGAATCCGAGAAAACCTAAATAGCTTAAATTGGGGGTCATACTCCTCGATGGGAATGACCGTGAAGACGGAGGCGATCTTCGAGTCGGGATACGATGACTACGAGCTTCCAGGAGCCGTATTTATAGAGGGACTCCCCGGAGTCGGGCTCGTCGCGAAGGTCGCCGTGGCCTATTTGATCGATAAGCTTAAGGGGAGGAGGATATGCCGATTTTATTCACCGTTCTTTCCATCGACGTGCTACGTCAAGAACGGGAAGCTGATCCCATACTTCGCGGACATATACTTAGTCGAAAAACCGAGGCCTCTTCTACTCCTCTATGGAAACGCCCAGCCCTCAAGTTATTATGGTCAACATGAATTTTGCGAAAGAGTGCTTGAGGTGAGCTTAAAGCTCGGAGCCAACTTCATAATGACCCTCGGGGGATATGGAAAAGAGGTCGTGAGCAGGGCAAGGGCGATCTACCTGTCATCTACAAGTGACGACATCATAAAGGATGCCTTGAAGAAACTAGACGCCGTCTTATATGAGGGACAGATCATCGGAGCCGCGGGATTATTGATAATCATGGCCGGAGAACAGGGCGTGGAGAACCTCTCCCTCCTAATCGAAGCTGGGGAGGCAACTCCGGATTATCACGCCGCGAAGAGAGCGATAGAAGCGATCGACAAGCTATTGGATTTAGGAATTCAAGTCGACGACGTTTACGGAATCTCACGAATATATGGGGAGGCTGTTGAAAAATTTGAAAGCTGAAGCGATTCGGTGAACCGGAGTTGAGTAGGGCGACGGCTCAACCGCGTGGAATATACTTGGAAGCCTTCTTCGGCACAGCTGAGATAGGGTTATTCGCGGTTCCCACCGAGGAGATATGTCTGATACCGCCTCAACTCAAACCTCGTCAAAGGAAACTCATCAAAGACGTTTTAGGAGTGGAGGTAATTCCAACTACATTGGCCGGGTCGATTCTCCTTTCGCCGATGGCCGTCGGAAATAGCAACGGAATTCTCTTCTCGAAAATGGTTCTAGATGAAGAATTAGAGGCGGTAAAGAAGAAAGTTGGGGATATGAATATCGGGATATTAGAGTGCAAGTATACGGCGATAGGAAATTTGATCTTAGCAAATGATCACGCAGCCTTGGCAAGCTCCATCTTACCGAAGAAGACCTTGAAAAAGATCGAGGACACATTAGGCGTCGAGGTATTAACTGGGAAAGTCGCTGATAGAAGTTATGTGGGATCCCTAGCCGTGGTGACTAACATCGGAGGAGTAGTTTACGCCGAGATAACCGAGGAGGAAGAGAGATGGCTAAGCGAGATATTCAAGGTGGATGTAATTCCGGGAACCGTGAATAATGGGGTCAAATTCGTTAGAAGCGGGATAATAGCCAACAGCAAGGGAGCGATAATAGGATCGATGACCACGGGCCCCGAGTTAATGGCGATATCTAGGGGCTTGGGAGTTTAAAATTTGAGGAAAAGCTGTACGTGAGGTATTTCACCGATCTTTATCACGGCCCTTTCGGAGATCAAGCCTTTCCTGATAAGATAGGATATTATGGATTCGCCTAGGAGGTTCACTATGCCGGCTTGTTCCAGATATTTGTCGAAGTCGTCGCATTTGACCAGGAACCCGCCATAGAACGCCTTACTGACCTCTACGGAGAAATCGTCGTTGACTTTCAATTTCTTGCCGAGCAGATCTTCATCGCAAGCAGCTACGACGACCTCGCCGGTTTTTGAGTGGTGAACCTTGACCCACACTTTCTTCGACGCCATCAGCCCGTCACAAAGAATGGGCTCAAACCCTAATATAAGCAGATCCCTGGGAAATACTCAAAAAGCTTGGCAAATATATTATTTGGTTGCCAGATGGGTGAGAGTTCTAAAGAGGAATTGATGAATAGGATTGCCGGCGAGATAATCTTATCACCATATCCTGGGAAAACTATGAGAAAGTGGAGGAACCTCTTTGAACTCACCCAAAGCGAGGTCGCGAGGCTTATGGGGATCTCGCCCTCAGTTTTAAGCGACTATGAAAATAATAGGAGGCGCTCACCTGGAACGCACTTCGTAAGGCGATTTGTCCAGGCCCTCTTAGACGCGGATGCGAGAAAGGGCGGAGTTCACATCAAGAGATACGCGGTATTTCATAGGAACCTGAGCGCGGCAGTAATAGATATGGATGAATACGATTCTCCAAAAACCATCGGCGAGGTCGTGGAAGCCATCGATGGCGAGGTCCTGGCGGGCAGGAAATGGCTCGAGATACCGATCTACGGGTATACGGTTATAGACAGCATTAGGGCCATCAAATCACTAGATGCACTCGATTTCCTATACCTCCTCGGGAAAAATCCGATGAGGGCGGTGATATTCACAGGGGTAACTAGGGGGAGATCTCCGATAGTCGCCGCCAGGCTTTATCCGATCAAACCCAAGATGATAGCTATTCACGGGCCCCCGGACAAGGATCACGTGGACTCCCTCGCGATAGAACTCGCAAAGCTTGAAAGCCTCTGTTTTGTGCTCTGCCGCCTCAGAAGCGTCGAAGAGATTGTTGAAAGGCTGAGAGGACTTAAGAAGATCACTCAATAAATATAGGGGCTTCCAATACCCCCATGATGCGATCGGTCAGGGATATCGAGATCCGACCCGGGATGAAGGTATCGGAGTTACTAGATCAATTCGAGGACTCCGGAGGATTCGCCGCGAAATATCTGGGATCAGCCCTCAGGATCCTAGAGGCCATGGTGAAGGATCAGGAATGCACCCGCTTCATCTCATTCATCGCAGCTCCGGTTTCGACGGGGCTCAGGGGGGTGCTCGCCGAAGCAATTAAACGCGGCATCTTCGACGTGATAATAACTACCTGCGGAACCTTGGACCACGATATCGCAAGAGCTCTCGGAAGCTACTATATCGGCGATTTCGGGATGGATGACAAGAGGCTTCGAGAAGAGGGCTATCACCGCGTGGGAAGCGTGATAGTTCCACTCGATGCCTATGGTCCGGCGATAGAGAAGTTTATGCAGGAATTATTGGAGGAAGTGTATGAAGAAGGGGTTAATGAGCTGGGAAGCTGTGAGGTATGTAAACTAATAGGGGAGAGACTAGAAGATGAGCACAGCATCCTATATTGGGCTGCGAGAAGAGGGGTTAACATCTTCGTACCCGGGATTATGGACGGCGCCGTGGGAACCCAGCTATGGCTATTCCAGCAGAGGAAGAGGGACTTCCGGCTTAATCTCTTCAAGGATGCCGGCGAGCTTGCGGACATCGTCTTCGAGGCGAAGAAGACCGGCGCCCTCATGATAGGAGGGGGGATCTCAAAACATCACACATTATGGTGGAATCAATTCAAAGAGGGATTGGATTACGCGGTATACGTGACGACTGCTTGTGAATATGATGGGAGCTTAAGCGGCGCCCCAGTGAGAGAGGCCATTTCTTGGAGCAAGGTTAAGCCCGACGCCATGAAGGTCACGGTCTATGGAGACGCCACTATAATTATTCCGTTGCTGTTTGCAGCCTTATTGGATAAGCTTCAGTAGCGCTCTTCTCGCTCCCTCTTTTTAAGGACGTCCTCCTTGACGAGTTTGATGTGGAGTATTCCGTTAATATAGGAGCTGCTTAAAACTCTCACCCTGCACGGCAGCTTTATAACCTTCTTGAACCCCATCCCTCCTCTGAGAAGCAGTTTTTTGCCTGAAATCTCGAATGAAACGACGTCTTCTGGGCCTGGAACTTGGGCCGTCAGGCTGATTACATCGTCTTCTTCGCTGATCTCGAGGGGGTATTCTTTCATGGACCTCCCGGTTGCTAGGGCTTTTTTGATCTCTTTGAACCAATAGAAGCCGACAATTATCACTATGACGGACAGGATCAAGCCTAGGAGGCCGCGCTCTAGCCGGATCAGTAGGGAGAATGCGAGGAGTATCAACAGCACCAGCAAGCCTCCGAGAATTATGTTCGGCCCTCTCTCTTCCAAACGGCACTTCCCCATGTTTTAGCGATCTGGATCTAGCTTTAAGCTTAGCCTCGTTTGATCGTGATATAATGCAACTCTACGACGCCGTTCTCGGAAAACATGGATCCAACGTTAATATTATCGTCCTCAACCCAGACTAGGACCCTCTTTAAGCCCTGTTTAATGACCCAATTTTCGGCGAAGGATTCTATCTCCTCCTTGAACTCTTCCATGCTCTTGAAGGATAGCTCTCTTTCCTTAAACACGAGGTGAGGTGAAATCTCTTCCGGATATACTGGCTTGAGACCTAGCTCCTTTAAGATCTGAATCGTTAGGTTATAGACGTCCACTTCTTCGGGGGTCAATTCCTGCCCCAGGCTCGAGATAAACGATGAGAATGACTGCTCCAAGGTCTCCCCAAGCCCTATATAGTATTTTCCAGTGAACTCCGCCCCAACGGTCGCGATCGTCCCCAATTGAGCGACAACTCCGCCAGCGGGCGAGGTATATACTGGGATTACGTAGACGAGCCTATCCCCAATATAGTAGAGGAGTATATCGCCGATCCTCGGGTTCTCGAGCAGGGTTCTGAGCTTCCGGAACTCGGCGAAGCGCTCCAGCGCCTCCCTTGCGGCGGAGGGGCCGAGTAATTTCATCTCCGACTTTATCGGGACCCTGTAGAATATTTTCTCGCCCAAATGTGGGTAATCATTTCTGACGACCATGAATCCGGCTAGATTCCTGCCCATCGATCCCCTAAGCTGGAGCGAGAGCACTCCTAGGAACTCAGGCTTCTCAAAGCCCGGATACCTGGCGATTATAAAGTACGTTGAAACACCTTCGGGGATTTCGTAGAATTCCCTGGCTTGGATGAAAGTAGCCGGGTCATCGATGTGATAGTAATTGAACATTTCAACTTGGTATTCAAATGCCTCCGCCGGAAACCTGCTCTGGTTTTTCAGCCAGTCTGGGAACTCCTCGATCAGTATGTCTTTGTAGATCTGTTTTATTAGCTTGCTTATGAAGTCGTCTCCGACTATTATCAGCTTTAGGTCTCCGTTATAGACGTCCACTAGGGCATATCCTATGAATCTCATGTAATCGTGATCATTGCTCCAGGGCACGTCTCCGGCGGGTAACTTGATTATGAGGGGAACCAGCCAGTAGGTATTCTCTCCATCGGTGACTGGGAACATATCGACGTATTCTCCATTCCATCTATAATTGAAGTAGGGGAGCACTAGATCTAATCTATCATATACGTCTCTGTACCTGAGAAGCCTAACCTGTTTATCTGGATATGAAAGGAGGAACGTGACGTCGTATAGCCAAGTCATCGGCGGCCCGACCATGACGCCTCCCCTCCCATTGTATCGCGTCCCCGTGATCTCGTCGCTCTTCTCCTTACCTAAGATGACCGCGGCCCAAGTGGATTCTAGGAGGCCGCCTTCCCCGTAGTAGATCCTCCTCTGCTTGAAGAATATCGATGAATTGACAATCGTGCCGTTATTGGCGTCGAGGAGGAGGAAGCCGTTGGGGACGTGTGTGTAGACTAGGTGCTCGTTGTACCAGATGTTGCCGAGGGGGATTCCGTGGGGGAGAATCGGCTTCATCGACGCGCTCCAGTAGATTCTATTACCAAATCTGATGACGTCCGAGTCTTCGAAATCGACGTATGGTATCAGACCTATCTCCGGCTTGAGCTTCGTGAAAGCCGCATCCCAATCCCAGAGCCTGACGATTGAGAGATCTTCCTTAAGCGTGTTAACATCTATCTTCGCTGGAGCCGACTCATCTGTGAAGTTATATAACATGACCCTGACGCCGGATATATCGGCGAGATAACGATTTACCACGATCTCCTGCTTGACGTAGGGCCCTAGCCACTCTATCTTCCTAGCATCCGCTATGCTATTCTGAACAGTTGCGGCCGTGAATATTATGAGGAGAATTAGAATTAGTGCTCCGAATTTTATCTTAAAAGCGTATAGGAATCCCGGCTTTCTTCTATCTAGGTGGACGAAGAGGAGGAAGATCGCGGACAATATGAACGCGCCGATTATGTAGATCTTTGTGTTATAGTCTATGTAGCTCGTGAAAAACAGGGTGAAGCCTATCCAAGCCGCAGCTAACGCGATCAAGGACTCGATCACATCCACTGGAATCCTGAATAAACCCGTCCTCAGGAAATCCACTATTGAAGACAGGGCAGCTTTGACCAGAACAGTTAAGGCGACTAGGAGGGTCAATCTAATCGCTATTGCGGATAATATCGGTGGAATTAGGAGTATTAACGCAGGTGAAGCCGCGATTACGCTTAGAGCTGGCGAAATATCTGACGCCGATATAGACGTGAACGGGAGCACGAAAATGGATCCTAGGTTCTGTATTCCTAGATCGACTCCGCCGAGTGAGGCGGCTAAAGCCATTCCGAATAGGCTGTTTGCAAAGAGGAAAGTCCCTATGATCGTCTTAGTTATCTGCCACGCCAGAAAGGTATTTTTACTCAACTTATAAGAGGAGAAATCTAGATCGCCGAGCTCGATGTAGCCCGCTCTGCGATAAAACTTCGTGACGAAGCTTAGAAACCAAAAAGTGAGAGACCTCCTATTAATGAAATCTATTCTAAAGAAGGCGATTATTGATAAAACTAGACCTCCGAGGATTGAATAATAAAAGGGTCTGATAAAGAGGTCGCCGAATTCCCAAATATTCAAAGTAAATTGGATCGTCTGTGATATCGCGATGGCCGCCGCGATGATGATCGCTATTAGGATTAGGAGAATTGAGCTGGGGCTTCTTCTCCTACTTCTCCTCATAGCCTAGGTCTCTCTCCCGGTGTTATTCTTGAATACCTTTTCTCATCTGTCTTTTAAGGGTTCAGCGTCCCTCCATAAATACTCGAAGTATATTTTCGCTATCTTAGCTAACCCTATGTGATCCGACCAAATCGCGAGCGTCGGTTTCTTCTTCTCGCCTCTTAGGATTATTATCGCCTCCCTAGAGTCGGCTATAACACCCCCTCCGAAAAGCTGATCTCTAAACCGCACCTCGGCGTATTCACCCAATCTCTTCGCGAGACCCCTGCTACAGGAACTTGACAACATGATCTGGGTGGTGCCCCCTTTAGCCCGAATCATTGTAAGCGTGGGGAGCAACATGTCTGCTAATTGTTTATTTATCCAAGGAGTCGCGATCTGAAGCTCCGAATCACAATTTGAGAGAAGGTCCTTTAATTTCGATAAGACGTTGAGTTCACCCCTTAGAATCCAGATGTCGTGTCGCTCTCTTACACCTCCACTCTCATATATCGGGAGCAACTCCGAGATCACGATATTCTCATAGGTCTTCAGCCGCTTCTCAATTCTCATCCTATTTACCTCTAAAGCGGTAACCGGGCTACGTGGATAAAACTTCGCGGGACGGCCGCCCTCACTTCCAATCCAACCTTTATTCTCTAGGCTTTCGAGGACCTCGTAGATCTTTGAATATGGGACCTCGGCGGCTTCGCTGATTTGATTGGCGGTCATGTTGCCTCGTTCTAGGAGCGTTATGTAGACGCGCATCTCGTAATCGGTTAATCCGAGGCTATGGAGGGCTTTCCTAAGCCGGTCACCGATGGAGATCACCATGACTAAAACCAGTATTAACTTCTCCCTTACAAGTATTTATTTGATATTTGAAAGAAATGGGAAAGCCGGTGATTCGAGAAAAAAGGGACGGGTGGTCTTTTATTCGATTCCGGATTTAGATGACTTCTCTTCGGTAGTCTTCCTCGTGGCGGCGATTACATCGTCGATTCTCAGTATCATCGCGGATGCCTCGAAAGCGCTCTTCAGAATCTGCTCCTTAACCTTGATCGGCTCGATTATGCCGGCGTCGAACATGTTCTGGACTTTACCGGAAACGACTTCCACGCCGTATCCGTGATCACCCTTCTCATGCTTTGTCCTCAGTTCAGTTAATATCTCGACCGGCTCCAGTCCAGCGTTCTCGGCGAGCGTCCTCGGGATCATCTCTAAGCTCTCTGCGAAAGCCAGCATGGCCAGCTGCTCTCTCCCAGGATATTTAGGCGCCTCCTTTCGAATCATGTTTGCTAATGCCATCTCGGTTGCCCCGCCTCCTGGAACATATTTTAGATCTCGTATCAGCGATATCAGGTTCATTATCGCGTCGTTTAGGGCGCGCTCTGCCTCGTCGAGCTGCCTCTCCAATCCGGCTCTAATCAGGATGGAGACAGCCTTCGGGTTCTTGCACTCGCGGACGAATACCATCTTGTCCTCTCCGACTTTTCTCTCCTCCACTAGTCCGGCGGAGCCTAGGTCTTTCTCGGTTAGATCCTCGAAGTTCGTGACGATCCTGCCGCCAGTTGCCTTCGCGAGCTTCTCCATATCAGATGACTTAACCCTTCTAACCGCGAGTACGCCGGCCTTTGCTAGGAAGAATTGGGCGATGTCGTCGATCCCCTTCTGACAGAATACGACGTTAGCCCCTACTTTAACCACCTTGTCCACCATCTCTTTCAGGATCCTAGTTTCTTCGTCGAGGAACTCCTTGATTTTAAGTGGGTCGCGGATCCGGATCTCGGCGCTGAACTCCGTCTTCTCGATCTCAAATGGCGCATTTATCAACGCTATCTTCGCGTTCACAACCCGCTTGGGCATCGCGGGATGCACTACTTCTTTGTCGATTATGACTCCGTTGATTAACTCGCTTTCTAGGAGGCTTTTACCCATCTTCTTGATCATCTGAATGTGATCTTTATCTGCGTATGGTTTCCCATCTCTCTCCTCGATGACGTTTAGAACGGCGTCTATTGAGAGATCGGCTATGTGATCTGTCGCGAATCCGAGGGATTTGCTCCCGAGAGATGTGTTGACTATCTTCTTCAACGTCGCCTTGTCCTCGAGCTTAATTGGTTTAGCTATCTTGTTCAGGGTTTGTAGCGCGATGTCAAGCGCCCTCCTATATCCGGTTATCACGGTGCTCGGGTGAATCTTCTGCTCGATGAGATCCTCAGCGCGTTTGAGTAGCTCTCCGGTGAGGACTACCACGGTCGTCGTTCCATCTCCGACGCTGGTGTCCTGCGCTTTCGCGACCTCGATCAACATCTTAGCCGCTGGATGCTCGACATCCATCTTATCCAAAATGGTTGCGCCATCATTTGTTACGATTACATCTCCTATGCTATCCACTAGGATCTTGTCCATACCCTTAGGTCCAAGCGTCGTCTTCACCATCTCGGCAATTATCTTCGCGGCGGCGATGTTGTTTCTTTGAGCAACTCTCCCCTTCGTTCTAGATGTTCCCTCCTTAAGGATTAATACGGGTTGACCAGCTCCTGCAACTCGACCAGCCATTTTCTCCGACACCTCCTCTCGACTACCCTTATAATTAGACCGAAATCATCATCCATCGAGCCAAATATAAACCTTAGTAAATCACCCTCATATTGTAGGCTAATCGGCGCCTTTTTCTCGACTACTGTGAAGAATAGTAGCCTCGTAGGAGGGTTCTGGCCGCCCGCTCGATGTCCTCCCTCCTGACGGTCCTCCTCCCCGCGTATTGAGCCAGACTTAGTGCTTCCTTGGCGATCGCGGTTCCAAGCTCTTCTAGGATCCTCCTGAGCTCTTCCGCCGCGTCTTCACTTGCCCTAGCCGCACCTGCTTTCTTTATCAGCCTGTGAATCGGCGCCAGTGAAAGCTCGTTAGAGCCCAATTTTCTCCCAACCCCTCTATTAGGAAATTGCTTACCGGACATATATTTAATAGTTTGTCGCCATCCCTTACTCGAGCCCCAGGGTATTACCCTGAGACCCCTGAAAGTAGTTCACGAGAGTTAGGAAAACAGGAGAATAGGAAATTCTTATTATAGAGATGGTGATCTCTAGTTATCGGCTCAGCGATGTGGGAGGAAAAAATAATCTGCCCGCATTGTGGAAGGGAGACAAATAGAGCTCCTTTCTGTAAGTTTTGTGGTAAACCTATAGATTTAGGGGAGGTAAGAGAGGTGAAAGAAGGTTCGGAATCATTTGGAGAACATAGGGATGAAGATGTGGAGGAAATTATGGAGAGAATTCCACCCCAAGAAATATCGGAGGAGAGGAGGATAGTAGAGCAGTTAGCTAACTTCTATAACTGGAGACATAAACTAATCGAGCTTTTCCTAAACGGAGAAGCGGCCGCCGAAGTCTTCACAGAGATTTATAGGGAATACCGTTCCAGGATCCAGTCCGTAAATGCCAAGCGCATGGAACTCATAAGATCACTTGAACAGAAAATGAGCGAATTAACCACTAGACTCGAGCAACTAAAAGTCAGACATGAGGTCGGCGAGATATCGGATAGACAATACATCACGGATAAACTCGCAATAGATAGGGAGCTATCTAAAATCAAGCCAAAACTAAACATGTTGTATAACGCTTTCAACGTCAAGCTGGCTGATATACCCGATTACGAGGAAAAACTGAGGAAGTTTAAAGACGATATCGCTGAACGTGGTAAATCTCTTGGATTAAGCCAAGAAGACGTGGAAATGATAATCGAAGACCTAGACGAGACCCTTGAGTCGCTTAAGGGATTGCTGGAACTCCATAAGAAGTTGAAGAAGGAGCTTGATAAAATCGAATTGAGGTATAAGATTGGTGAACTAACTGAGGAAGAGTATCAGGCAGCGAAGCAGAAGATAGAACGGCAGATGCAGCTCTAGCCAACTAATCTTTATGTCGTAGAAGTCGATTAGAAATATCATGGTTAGGGTAATAGTTGTAGCTGTTCCAGGTGCTGGTAAATCTACGATATTGAAGAAGCTCGTGGAGAAGATTCCGACATTGAAGGTGGTTAATTTCGGAGACTATATGTTTGAGGAGGCGAAGAAGTCTCTTGGGATCTCTGATAGAGACGAGATGAGGAGGAAGATCAAGCCCACTGATTACAAGGATCTCCAAGAAAAAGCTGCGAGGGAAATAGCCAAGGTTGGAGGGGATTTAATAATTGACACTCACGCGGCGGTAAAAACTCCTTTTGGATACTATCCCGGACTCCCCTCGAAAGTCGTCGAAACGCTGGAACCAGATGCGATAGTGGTACTAGAGTTTAGGCCAGAGGATATCCTCCAGAGAAGGATGAAGGATCTAAAGGCAGAGACGGGACAGAGGAGGCTCAGGGAAATAGAGCAAGCCGAAGACATTCAGGAGCACCAAACTATTGGGAAGGAATTCGCCGCCGCAGCCGCAAACCACGTATGTTGCTATTTTCTACACTTGAAGTATCTGGAACCGCAGAAATATCCTTATCAGCATGCTGAGGAAGCGGCGGCCGCAATCGCGGATCTGATTAGAAAGCTAAAGGGAGAGTAAGGAAATTAGGGCGTTATTTATCGGAAACTTTACTTTATTTCCATTTCAGCGTTATGAATGAGATATATACGGCGGCGAGTATTATCCAGGCTATTGTCAGCCCGTAGATCCAGTCTGAAAGTTTCACTAGATTCGCGTATATTACTGGAGTGCAGGCGGCGAGTATCAGTATTGCGATCATTATTATTTCGTTCAGCCGCTTCATCTTGCATTCACCAGACAACTTCCTCGCTTTAAGGGTAATCGTCAATCGAGTTCTCCTTCTTTATAGGCTTTCCTCGCCGTTGTTATATATGCTGTATGCGCGTGCATCAGGTGTTCAGGACGAGTCATCCCCCTTTTCACCCGTAGAGTCCTCAATAGGATCTCGACTGTGGTTATGTCGGCGAATCCCTCATTTCTCAGCGCCTCCACGGTCTCGATCACCTGCTCAATTGTAGGGCTTATTGAGACAAGCATTCCGCCGTCTTTCAAGGCCTGTTTCGCATTCGAGATAGCGAGCCAGGGAGTCGGTATATCCAGGATGACGGCGTCAACGTTCCTCTCATCTATCTGTTTGGTCAGGTCTCCGCGTTTTAATTCGACGAAGTCTCTCAGACCCACCTTTTCTAGCTGTTTTTCGGCGTTCTTTAGGTGATCCTCCTCTACATCGTAGCTGTATACTTTCCCCGTTGGAGCGACATAGTATGCGAGGATCGTTGTTAGGACGGCGGCTCCGGTTCCTCCCTCGACTACCTTGCTTCCACACCTCACACCGCTCATCAGCACTATGTATCCGAGGTCCTTTGGGTAAACTATCTGCGTTATCCTAGGGAAGTTTAAGACTCGATCGAGAATTAGGGGGCGGGCGGCCACCCACGTCGAACCCGTATTGGTCTTGACTCTGGAGCCGTAGGGTAGTCCGATTATTTGATCTAGATCTATGTAGCCTTCGCTGCTGTGGAAGCGCTTCCCCCTCCTGACTTCAAGTAGATATTTTTTCCCCTTAGGGGTGATGAATAATACCTTCTCTCCCTCTTCGATGACGTCCATGTCCTTCGCCAAGATAAATTGAGCAGCATCCTTAAACTATTCCCCTCCCCGAGCTGCGATCGATCAAAACCGCTTACAAGACTTATAGAACTCGAATCAGCATCTAAGGACGGGGATTAAATGCCGCTGGGAAGACGGCGACTACTGTTTATCGGCTTGGCCTCCGCGGCCGCTACATGCCTCTCGGTATTTTTAGCGTTATTCAGCGGAGCTAAGCTTAATCAGAGAGAGGATAAATTTACTACGTCAACCATGGGAACCATAAAGCTCCCTGATCCAAGGTATAAGAGCGAAGTTTCAATCGAGGAGGCGCTCCTGCTTAGGAGGAGTATAAGGGAATATGAGGAAAAATCACTCACCCTAGAACAATTATCCCAACTCCTCTGGGCGGCCCAGGGAATAACCCTCCCGGCATATGGTTTTAGAACGGCGCCGTCGGCGGGAGCCACCTACCCCTTAGAAGTATATGTGGTCGTTAAGGAGGGAGGGGTAAAGGAACTCGAGGCCGGGATCTACCACTATCTCCCAAAAGGCCACGAACTCGAACTCGTAAAGACAGGGGATTACAGCGCGGATTTGATGAGGGCCTCGCTCGACCAAGAATGGGTTGGAGACGCCGCGGTAAACCTGGTGATTAACGCGGTATATGAGCGGACAACGAGGGGATATGGGGATCGGGGAAGGAGATACGTCCACATGGAGGTGGGACACGTTGGCCAAAATGTATACTTACAGTGTATAAGCC
>CAZAVQ010000004.1:0-19346 GCA_964488635.1 uncultured Nitrososphaeria archaeon | reverse complement strand
GCGCTGACGAGCTTGTAGTTTTGAGGATTTATATTTGCCGCCTTCATGGACATCTTAAAATAACCTATAGGGGTTACGTTCGCCGTCCTCAAGGCTGTCTCTAAAGCTTCTTCTAGATCTATTGCGGGCATCTTAAGATAGCCTATATCGTAGTAGGTTGGTGCCGCGTGATAATGAACTGTGTAGTTTGGGCTTCTTGGATTCCAGAATATCTTCGGATAACCCAAGTCTTCGTACACTTTTCCGACCTCAAGGAACTCTCTAACTTCTCTTGAAATCTGCGTTTTAGGTTTGGTGGATATTTGAGAGGATGTCATGACAGTTTTCCCGGGAGGTGCAGGTGAGATATGGATGAAGCTCAGATAGATGAGCGCTGAGATCAGGACGAGTAGCAGTATTCCCGCCCCGAAGTATCGTAGCTCCTTCATCGCCTTTTTAGGAAATTTTGCTGAAATTTAGTGCTAAGGATTTGAACGGGGATGTTCTAGTTCTTGAACGGCATCGCAGTTTACTTCTTTGTCCTTTCGATTTGTAGGTAGTAGTCGAATCCTTGGATGAGGGCGTTTAGGCTCGCTTCGATTATGTTGTTTGATGTCGCGGTCGTGCTCCAAGTCCTACACCCATCCGTGAATTTTATGAACACCCTGACCATCGACGCCGTGTCCCTCGAAGCTTCTGGGAGGATTACCTTGTAATCGATCAACCTCACCTTCCTTAACTCAGGGTAATCTTGGGCGAGAGCTTTCCTCAAGGCTACATCAATCGCGTGAACCGGGCCAACTCCCTCCCCGCCTTCGACTCGGACGTTTTCCCCTATCTTCACCTTAATTATTCCATAGGTTTTTGGATCGGAGAGTCCTCCTCCCGCAATCGAGGTCCATTCCAGAACCTCAAAGGTTTTTCTGTATTTCTTGAAGTGTTTTAGGAATAATAGGGATACGGTCGCGGTGGCATCATCTAGATTGACTTCCCGGAGACCCATGAGCTTTATCTCGTTTAGCAACCTCGATAATTCTTCGGATCGCTTATCGATGGTTATTCCGAGTTCTTCGGTGATCTTGGCGAGGAGCGCTGATCTGCCGCTTAGGTCGGATACCGTTAGGAGCCGCCTATTACCCACGAGATCTGGATCAATATGTTCATAGGCTTTCCAACATTTCAGGATGGCGTCAACATGTAGCCCGGCCTTATGCGCGAAGGCGTATTCTCCGACATATGGCTGATATGGGTTTCGCGGGAACCCGGCCAATTCGTGGACGAGCTCGGATAGCCGGGTCAGTTTCCTAAGTCCCGTTTTACCGGTTTTCAGGGACTTTATTCCGAGTTTGAGTTCTAGGTTCGGGATCACCTGACATAGATCGGCGTTACCTGTTCTCTCGCCTATGCCGTTGATGGTCACTTGGACGTGCGTGGCGCCTGATAGAACCGCGATTATGGTATTGGCGACGGCGTTTCCGGAATCGTTATGCATGTGGATTCCGACGGGGCTCTTAAGAACCTCGGCTATTTCGCCGACTATATCCGCTACTTCATGGGGTAGGCATCCCCCATTTGTATCGGCTAGCACTATAGTCCTCGCGTGGACCTCCTCGGCGGTCTTTAATACTTGGACGGCGTATTCCGGATCTTCTTTGTATCCGTCGAAGAAGTGTTCTGCGTCGAAGATCACCTCGATGCCGTGGGATCTCAGATACTCTATACTATCCGCTATGATCGAGAGATTATCTTCTAGAGAGGTCTTCAGGATCTCTTTCACGTGAAGGCTCCAGCTCTTTCCGACGACGACCGCCAACCCGAATCCCGAGTCGACCACGGCGTTGAGGTTTTCATCCTTGGAGGCAGATCGATCCTTCCTCCTAGTCATCGTGAAAACCGCTATCTCAGCATTCTCAAAATCTTCCTCCGATAACGCCCTGAGAAATTCCACGTCTTTAGGATTTGCAGACGGCCATCCGGCTTCGATTACATGTACCCCCAAAGAATCTAGCTCTTTCGCGATCCTAACTTTTGCATCGAGCGTGAAGTTGACTCCACGGCATTGCTGGCCTTCTCTGAGAGTTGCGTCGAGTGTCTCGACTTCCTTGGGAAGGCGTTTAGGCGACGATTTTTGAACCACCTACCATGCTCCCACCTGAGACAGATTTGGTTTTACTTAGCGATTCTAACGGATATAAATTCTTCGCCGATCACAGATAATCCTCTAACCGACTATACCTTCCTCCTTGAGGGGAGCCCTCTTCGCCGCCGAGTATCAGCCGCCCATATACGCCATCGTATCCCGGGATGATCTTTATCCTACCCTCCCTCATCCTTGAGATTACTTCCGCGACCTCTGGGCCGGATTCCCTCGCGACCTCGTTTATATCCGCTTCCAGTAATACCTTGAATTCGCTGCCGAACCTCCTGACCAATTTCTCGTGCTCGCTTAGTATTCTTTTGGAGTTCAATCCCGTGCCCGTTTCGAGGCCCATGCTCAAGGCGAGTAGCTCCTGCAAGGGTAGGAGGTGCATGAACCCGTGGGCGTTCTCAGGTCTATGTCCCCTCGGCATATCCGCGAGTTCCTCGACCCTATCATCGACCCCCTTCGTAAGAGATCTCCCGCAGACAGGGCACTTGTATCCCAGTCTTTTAGCCTCGTCGGGGGGAAGCGGGCCGACGCCGCATTTCCTGTGACCTGACCAGTGATATTTTCCATATGCTGGCGGGACCTCGATCGTTAACTCCACTCGATTTCTGGAGCTCTTCCCGAGGATCGCTTCCTGGAGATTCTCGTAGGTTAGGGCTTCCAGCTCGAAGACCGTGGCCTCCCTGCCTAAGCGGTAGGGATACGGGCTATGAGAATCTGAGAAACTTAGGATCGTGTAACTGTTTAGCCAGCTCACCCTCCAGTTCATCGGCGGATCGCTGCTGAGACCGGTCTCAATGGCGTGGATATGCTTGACTTGATCTTCGTAACATTCCTCCATTTTATCGACGCCGCTTCTCGCCCCGAAGATACTCCACCACGGCGTCCAGATATGGGCCGGAAAAATCACATTCTCATCATCCAAGCTCATGACGATCTCTACCAGTTCAGCGGGATGCATATTTAACACGGGCCGCCCATCCACTGAGATGTCCCCAAATCTGTTAAGCTCGTCCGAAAGCTGTTCCGCCACGTCGAGACTTGGCATCAGTATGACGTGGTGAATTCTCCGCGCCCGCCCTTCGTATTCATGGATCGTGGCGACTTCGACCTGAGGCACGAAGTAGATTTCCTGCCCCGTTTTCGGCTTATATAACTCGCCCTCCATCGGCTCGAGGTCCCTTCTCAGCTCCGAGAGCCAAGTCGGATGTAACGCGTCTCCGGTCCCCAGTAGGTTTAGTCCTTTAATTTCCGCGAAGACTACGAGCTCTGGTATGTTCATGCGCTCCGAGGTCGCTCCGGAATATTTACTGTGGATGTGTAGGTCGGCGAAGACTTTCAATCCAGAATTCCTCCGGTACTCAGATTTCCCATCGCCATCTAACTACCTCTGAGACTTTATAGGACGCCTTTGAGAGCCTCGCCGGGTCTACATTCCTCCACTCAACTATTTTCTCCGTTATCGTCTTCTCGACGACATCGAACCCTCCGGAAGCCAGCTTGAATTCTATTTCCGCGGCCGCCGAACCCACCTCTTCTTTACTTCTAACCCTCCTTATGGCATTGGGGGTTATCGCGCCGAAGAGTAACTCGACCTCAACTAGATCTTCTTCTAATCTCCTAATGTTCACGGCAGATGGCAGATATTTCTCTTCTACTTCCTTCATAATTTCCTGAAGCTGCCCCAGCTTATCTCCCGAAACCCTGACCTTGAATATGACGGCTGGAGCTTTCTCATGTACCACAAAATATCCGAGGTAAACCTGAAGCGCGCCCTCGAATTCAGGACCTCTCCGCGAAAGACCATAGATCACGAGCTCTTGGCCTTCCCGTAAGAGAAATCGCTGGCCCAATTCTGCGGGAATCGTGATCACTAGGCTGTTCCCGCTCCTCCTTATCGCCCCCCTAAAGGTTACGGTATCCTCAACCCAGCTCATATTATCCTAATCCTCTCCAAATCACATTCGTGATGTACTCATAGATATATCTTCACATGGACCGAGACCGCAGGCACGTGGACCCGGCGGCGGCGAGACTTAAAGTCCTTAAACGATTTTTCGAAAGACATAAACCGCCTGTAGCTCGGGGTCCGTGCATCGAGTAGCGTGTTATCGGATCGCGCTCTCCATATTTAAGCCGAGATTTCGGCGTTTAGGAAGAGAACTCTTTAAAGGTACTTATCTAATGGAGTGAGCCGAGGGGGCGCTAATTGCTACTCACCGCCATCAAGGAGAGATCGGAAGACGACTTAATCTGGCTCCTCAGATACAGGACTCGGCGCAGGATACTCTTGGCCATCGGCGACGCCGGAAAGATCAGCGCCACCGCCCTCCGCGACAGCCTGAAAATCAGCACAGGATCGCTTTACTATAATCTCAGGCAGCTGAAGGGGTTCGTAACTCAGGACAAAGACAGGAACTACGTTCTAACCGAAGAGGGAAAGAGGGTGTATAAGGCTTTGAAAGAAAAGGGCACAATCTCGGCGGCCGATATCCTCGAATCCAAACCCCCAAGCAAGCTGGCAGCAGCCCTAAGCAGCATATTCTTCCCAGTGTGGTTATATAGCCCCCTCTATGAGCAGAGAGCGGTTACCGCCATAGTTTCCGCGTTGTGTTTTGTCGTGTCCTCAGCTCTATTGATCTACACCCGTCAGATACCCGTACTCTTCCACTTTTACCCGATTCAGCCGTATCCGTTGCCCATAATCGGGCATTACCTACTTAACATCATCTTCATCTACTGTCTTTCCACGATAATCGCCGTTTTGATTTCGGGGACGCTCTTCAAGTCGAGGGGTGAGGAAAGCATATCGAAGAGGATTTCTAAAGTGGCATGGTCTTCCCTCCAAGAGGAGCTTAAATTCTTCTTGAGCCTCTTCGTCGCCGTACTTCCGTTAATGATCTTCCCCGCGGTCCTCGCGGCGAACAAGCTCTTCGCGTTAGGGATAATACCAGTGGAGAAGACCCCGATATACTATCTCGTGAGGGATGCGTTCCTGATAATCGCGCAGGTGGTCACGCTTCCATTTCTAACGGCGCTTATAGCGTATGGGAGGAGGATGACGGGGACGACTGCTGCCCTAGTCACTTTAGTAATCTTCTTCGTATCACATACATTCTATCAGCTGTTCGCGGTTAGGTTCGCATTCGGGATATAAGGTTACTTGACTGTCATCTCGACGGAGACGTCCTCGGGGATCTGGATCCTCATTATTTGCCTCATGACCCTTTGATCCGTTATGAAGAGGTCTATCAACCTCCTGTGAACCCTCAGTTCATGCTTCCTCCACGTCTTCGTGCCCTCCCCGCATGGAGACTTCCTTACAGGTAAGATGAGCCTCCTCCTCGGAAGCGGGATGGGGCCCCTTATCTTGGTCCCAGTCTTGACGGCGATTTCCCTGATCTCGGAGCAGACACGCTCAACCTTCTCCAGATCCGTGCTCGTCAGCTTGATCCGCACGTTCGTCGGCATCTCCTACTCCCCTACTCCGGTCACGAGAATCCACGAGCCTCCTTATAACGTTGATTTCGCAAAATCATATAACTAGGTGTGGGAGAGGCATAGACCGCGAAGTGAGGCTGGTTAGGATAGCGCTCGACCTCGACGGGGTTCTGGCAGACACCATGCAGCTTTGGTTAAAAATATGGAACCGGAGAACCGGACAGAACCTCGCATATGAGGAACTCGTAGAATGGGACTTCTGGCAAAGACTCGAGATAAGCGAGGGCGAGTTCATGAAACTCATGAACGAGGCCTGGAGGCTGTGGAAGATGCTGCCCCCCACAGAACCCGATATCGGCGAAAAGGTAGCGAAACTGAAGTCCCTTGGAAGAATAGACATAGTCACCGCGAGACCGCGGGAAACCGAACAATATGTTTTGAAGTGGCTTGAAATGCACAGAATACCGTACAGCGAGTACGTCTGGATAAGGAGCGGCAAGATGAAGCCCAAACTCGACTATGACGTGTTCATTGACGACTCCCCCCTCATCGCAGATGGGTGCATGCTTTACAGAAAGAGGCTCCTACTCTATGACCAGCCTTGGAATCGGGAAGTGCCGGAAAGCCATTACGTCAGGCGGATAAAGAGCTTGGATGAGGCATATGAGATACTTAGAGGTGAAGGCTTGACATGAAGGTGAATTACCTCAGCAAGAGGGAATCCGCCGAGATAATAGCCCGTTTAAAGGACTTAAAATGGGGAGGCATTCTGCGAGAGATCAGAGTAAAGAGGAACGTCCTAAGAGTAGAGGATCAGGACATCGCGCTCTATAAGATTTCAAAATTCCTAATCTGCGAAAAAGAGGGGATGCTTTTCCCCACGTTACACGAAGAATACAATCAAGAAATCCTAACCCTATTACCGGCCATAGTAGTTGACATGGGGGCAGTACCACATATAGCTAAAGGAGCCGATGTAATGAGACCTGGAGTTAGGAGATTTGAAGGCGAATTCGAGAAGAGGGATTTAGTCACGGTGAGAGATGAGAGAAATTTCAAGGCCATAGCCCTGGCATTAGCCCTCGAAGACCTAGAGAAATGCGAGAGAATGACTAAGGGGAAGATCGCCGAGAACATTCACCACGTGAATGATAGGATCTGGAAGCTAGTCCAGAAAATAAAACACCTATTAGATAGAGATTAGTCCCCGCCGCGAACCTTAACCCTGAGCAAAAACGGCACCCCGATTAGATTTACCACAAATCCGACCCAGAAGACTCCGCGTAAACCGGCTAATCCATAGACCGCGCCTCCGAATATCGGGGCAGGTATCGAGGACAACATCGTGAAGAGGTCAAGCGCCCCTATTAGGGTTCCAATTCCCTCCCCTCCTGCTGATTCGGCCAATAGACGCCTTCTAGAGGGCAAATCCATGGAGCCGACGATCCCCATGAATATCGCCGCTGAAATCAGGGACGTGAAGTCTCCGGTGAAGGCGTAGGCTATCCATGAAATAGATGAGAAGAAGACGTGGCCTGCCAGCACTAACTTGCTTCCAACCCTATCCGCTAAGATGCTCCAAGGTAAAATCGTTAAGAACATGGAAAGGAGCCAAGTGAAGTTTACTATGCCGATATCTTTGTCGCTTAGACCGACGGCACCCGCGTGGACGGAGATGAATGGAGAAATCATGTTGTATCCTATTGCGTGGAAAATCAGACCGATCGCCATTAACCGGAGAACCGTGTGAGACCTTAACAGCTGGAGTAAACCGGTTGAACTCTTCTTAGACCGCATTCCATGGAATTCTTCTTTAACGAATGCGAGGAAAGGAGAGGAGAGTATGGGGACGAAGGAGCTCGCGAAGAAAAGCAATTGACTACCCAGATATTCTTTTACATATCCGCTCATGAGCGATCCTAAAACCTCACCCAATATCCCGGCCGATAACACGAAACCATAGGTTGTGCTGACTCGCCTCACTCCCCCGCTCTTAACGGCGTGGACGGTTGCCGACGTCAAGAAAAGACCTTCCCCAAATCCCGTGATCGCGCAGGCGATGGCCATGGAAGACACATTCAAGGAATAAGCCATGAATAGGATGCCGAGGGAGTAGATTATGATCCCTGAAAACAGCACCTTCTTGGATCCGATGATATCGGAGAGCTTCCCCGAGGGGAACGTCGAGACCGCAAATGAGAGATTATAGATCATCATCACGAAACCTAATTCTTCCCCAGAAAACCCCAGATCTATTACGAGATACTTTCCGAAAAGGGCATACCACAACCAGGCGCTAAAATTCATTAGAAAATAGAGTACCGCAACGGGAACCGTGGGAGCGATTAGGCTCTTGAATTCCTCCTTGCTCAACCTTTAAAGCCCTTTTTCAGTCCACCATTTAAAGCTAATATCGAAGTCGAAAATTCAAAACATATATTTGCGTTTAAATCGGTTTACTCGTTGAGCGGGAAGAAGGAGAAGAAACTAAGGATAGTCGACCACAGACACTGTAAGATATGTGGGAGAACGATCCTTCCAAATCAAGAATTCTGCTCTGAGAAATGCAGGAAGATACATGAAGAGATGGTGAACCGGGAGAAGAAGACCCGGAGAATACTACTCGTGTTATATGGAATCATGATAGTAGCCTTAGTAGCCCTATTGGCGTTGAGGTCAGCGGCATACTAATACGGCCTATCCTTTAATCCCAATATATATGCGGCTGAATTTGTTGCGAGGTGGAGTACTCCAGTAATGAATAAGAGCGCCAAGAGTATATTGCCGCTAAACCATTTCGGCGGTCCATAGAAGAGGTAGCCCAGAAATAATGCGCATACGACGAATCCTATCTGATCGAGGACCGGCGCGGGGGCACCGCGTTCCAAGCCAAATCTCCTCTTCAAGAAAGAGCCGAGGATATCTCCGATCATGGCCCCGACGCTTAGAAGGAAGGGTTCAAGTGGAGACCTGTATGCTCCCAGATTATTTAGTGACATTATGATTGCTCCGGCCAGTGTCCCGCTGAATAGTCCGAAGATCAGGCCCTCAAGGGTTTTTCCGTCCCCAAGTAGCCTTCTACCATCCCAGGCCAAAGCACCGCGGTCTATGGGAGTTTTCCTCCCAATCAGTTTAACCCCTATTACCGGAGAGGCATTTGCGATGTAAGCCGGCAATATGTAAAAAATCGCTGTCAACAAGTCCCTGAGCAAACCGTTATCCTGTTCACCGAGATTCTTTAAGTAGTTTCCTGAGCTCGATGTATTCTCTCTGTATTCCTCGAGAACTTATCCCGAGAATATCTAAACTCGCGTGGTCGGGAGCATTTATCTTGGGAATTGGAAGCCATGAGCCGTGCGGCTGAGGTTCTGGAGGAGGGAGAGGTCGGAGAGGGGCCGCTTAAGTCGAGCGGATGTCGAGGAGATAGCGAACAGAATTCGGGTGATTAGGCTTAGGCTCTCAAAGAGGCTTAGAGAGATGGATTTGAGATATAAGGAGATCTTCGAGCAAGTTGTTAAAGCCCACATGGAAAAAGACCTCGAGAAAGCCGCGCTATATGCTCAAGAACTCGCCGAGCTAAGGAAAATTTTGAGGAAACTAACCCGGGCCGACGTATTACTAGAAGGTACAGCTTATAGACTCGAAGCCGTTAAAGAGCTTAGCGACGTAGGAGCTTTAATCACGCCGGTAAAGAACATTCTGACCGATGTCAGCGATGAGTTGAGTGGCGTCGCGCCAGCCGCATCCGAGGGAATAAGAGATCTCATAAGCTCTATTGAAGAATTCTCGATCAAAGTTGGCTACGTTCCTGAAACGGGGGCTGTGGGCACGGAGCTGAGTGCCGAGGCCAAGAAGATCTTAGATGAGGCTAGTTCGATAGCTTCCCATAAGAGGGAGAGGAAGGAGACGGGAGAGAGTTATTGATCCGATTTCTTTCTCAAGATCTCTTTTGAACGCCTGTCAACGAACCTCAATGCCTCGGGATAAGTGTTCCCGAGCTTCTTAATTATCTCCGGTATCTGTTGTACCTTTACCAGATAACCGGGGCTGGCATAGAATTTTTTGGATCGCCCAAATTTAAACCAGTATCCGAGAACCTCGCCATCTACCTCGACCTCGCCGAAGACGGCCCCGGATCTTTCAAGCCCTACCAGCAACGATTTGGCGATCCCCACCGCAGGCTTATTCAGGAGGAAGCCCAAGAAAACCGCTAGACCCATTCTTCTAGGATGAAGTAGACCATGAGCGTCGACTAAGAGTAGTTGCCAATTGTTCCCAAGTTGCTTAACGGCGTGAAGCATAGGTGGACCCTCCCTGAGGAACAATAATCCGGGGACATAGGGATACGGCGGCTTACACGTGAAAACCGTTTCTGAAAGCGGTCCCTTTTCGAGATCCCACTCGACAGCTGCAACGGACATTAAGTCGCCTCTATATGCGGCGTCGACGGAAGCGACTACGCGAAGCTTTCCTATATCAATTCCTTGATAGGAGTCCTTTAATAGGATGCCCAGCGCTCCTTGTAGATCTATGAAAAATTCTTTAAGAAAGTCGTTTGCTTCGATCATCCAGAGATCTTATTTACATTTATGGCTATAAAGTAATTGCCGGGGATATTTGCTGAAATGGAGGGGCAACATGAATGATCAAACTGGATAGGAGGACTAGGGCTAAAATCTACCTATGTCTTGTAGAATACACGTCGATACCCACCTATATTGGCATTTACCTACTATTCATTTCAGGTTACGGAATGGTGACTCGGAAAGTAACATTAGTCACATTCGGAATCCTAAGACGATACTACAGCGTAATTCTACACACGGTGTCCCCACTTCCCTACATCGTTGGTTTACTTACAATTCTCCACGCGGTTGCGGGATTAGGCTGCCTGATCATGAGGAGGGTAAAGAACAGGCAATTAGCTCAAATTCTGGAACTCGTCAACTTGGCGCTTGGAATATTCTTCGCGGGTCAATTAACATTCTTGGAATTCCTCTGAAGTCAGCGTCTCCTCAAAACCGCGTAGCCCAATACGGCTGCGAAAAAGGTCATGACTAAGATTATCAGGATTAGATACGTGGATGGAATGGATTGGGATCCTTTAACCACTGTTGTTGGTGAGTAAACGGTCTCTGTCAATTTTTCGGTTGTCACAGACGGCGATATGACCGTAACCGTCCTCACTTTTTCGATTGTAACCGTTTCCTCAGTCGATTGCGTTACCGTCTTCGTAACCGTAACTGTTACTGATTTTGGAGTTTGAGCCCCTTCCCCTTCGATGTATCTCTCGAACAAGTTCCAGCCTCCTGGATTAAACTCGTTATCATAATCCTTAACTTCAACGTATCCCTTTTCCAGCAGCCACTTATTCACATTCATGATCGTTTCCGAGTCAACCCTCACATAGACCACGCATACAAGCCTTCCATATCTATCCATTACGTGTTTGTCATCTACGTCAAGATATACGATCTTCCCCGAGACCAGGCTCATTAGAGCTTCCTTTGCCTCATATCCTCCTGGGTCCCCGAGTTCGGGCGCGTTAATGTCTGCGAGCCTGATTCTTCCAACCGGAAAGGCGTCGAAGGTGTCGCCATCTATAACCTTGTATACGGTTGCCGTGACATCTATCTCGAAGGGCGATGCTAAGGACGAGGAAAGGAGGACTAGAAAGAACACTACCATGCAGAGCGATGTTGCTGTAATCCTTTCCCTGGTCTTCACGATTGGATGTAAGAGGAAATGGTTAAAAAATTTCCGCGCAAAAATCACAAATATAACCTGATTCTCTGTCATCTCGCATCTGCATGAATGGATTAATAGACGTGCTCCTCGAATGGGCAAGGCAGAATCTGATCCCATTAGGCGTTCCAGGGCTTATCGCCGTCGCCTTCGCCGAGTCAAGTTTCTTCCCTATACCTCCGGACGTAATCCTGATTCCCCTCGCCTTACTTGACCCGAAAAACGCCATATTCTATGGGCTTCTAACCACAATAAGCTCTGCATTCGGAGCACTCTTCGGCTACTGGATAGGTCTACGCGGGGGACGCCCCATACTCAAGAAAATCGCGAGCGAGGGAAATATTCGGAAAGCCGAGGACTTCTTTAACAAATATGGGGCTTGGGCGATCGGGATAGCAGCATTAACCCCAATTCCCTACAAGGTATTCACGATAGCCTCGGGGGCATTCGGCATGAGAAATCTACGGGTCTTTTTCTTGGCCTCATTTCTCGGGAGAGGAGCAAGATTCATGAGCGAATCGATACTCCTAATGATGTTTGGAGAACCCATTCTGACGTTTTTGAAATCATCCTTTGAACTGGTAACCCTGATAATAGGGCTCACGTTAGCGGCCATATTAGCGGCATACAGTTGGCTTAGAAAGCGCAGGAAAAATTATGACCTCAAATACTTGACGATCTTAGCAAGCCTCCTTGGCGAGACCTCTCCCTGATCAATCTCCTCAAAGATCTCTAGGAGGAAGTTTTCAACCCTAAGGCCCTTGAGTTCCCTCTTCACCAGTTGGAGGAAGCGATCGCTTTCATCGGTCATTAAGTGATCTTTTACCCGATTCCCGATGAACTTCATCCCGCTGAAATGCATCACCCTAATACGATCCCCAAACTCCTTTATCCACTTAAGCACATTACCTTCTAGATCATTTTTCCTGCCCTTTCTCACCGAAGCGCAGACGGCGTGCGAGATGTCGAGGCATATCTCGGAGCCTGTTTTAGAAATTATCTCCCTGAACTCCGGCAAATCTTCTTTGACGTTTTCGAAAACGATCCTTAAACCGAGGCCACGCCCGAAAGAGGATAATTCTTCAACCGATTTCACGGCCGATTCGACTACTTCATCTCTGATTAAGGGTATTCTATCAACTGCTTGATCGGTTGAGAGGTGAACGACTAGGTAATCGCATTCAAATCCCGAGATCTCTTCTATGAATGCCTTGAATGCCTCAACCGACGCGCTTCTAATCCTTTCAATCGGAGACGATAAGCGTATATCTCTCCAAGGTCCGTGGAAAGCCGCGGATAGCCCCTCTGATTCGGCGAGCCTAACCACCTCCCCAATTTTGAGATCACCTTTAAAGGGCCATGGATAATCTAAGCTGATCTCGATATAGTCAAATCCCGATTTAGAAATCTCCGACATTAAATCTTGAAGACCCCGCCATTGCCCATACCAGATGGGGAACCCTATTTTCATTCAGCAATCCATCGGGGTGATGGTTGAATTTAGCTATTATTTTCAGCTGAAAACAATTAAATGAGGGGGATTAAATGATTGCTTGAGGACGACTTGGGGCGCGTGGTTGGGAAATCCGTAATCCGTAGGAATGCTAACTTAACGATGGCGAAGGCTCGATGCAAAATCTTGTACAAGAATAAGCGAACAGCCATCCTGCGTCTTCCAAGAAAGGCGGCGCCTAAGATCCGGAAAGGAACTGATATTAAGACGCCTTATTCATCGAGTTCAACTTGATCCAATATGCTTGAAGTTCTAGATCCAACTCTTTATGATCCGGGAACCTTTCCGAGATTAGTCTCTCGAATTCCTCATCATGACGCCATCTCAACAGATGGCAAACCTCGTGATAAACTAGATACCTGACTAACTTTTCAGGTAGGTATCGCGCTAACCTGTTTATGTTTATGTTTCCCTTCTCGCTGCAGCTCCCCCAGGATGTCGTCATTTTCCTTATGAACACTTTCTTTACGTTGACCTTCAGAAGCGAGGAGTATTCGAGGACCAGTCTCTCAACGAGGGATCTAAACTTTTTCCGCGTCCTAGGGATTATTTCCAGTTTCTCCGCCAACTCCTCGGCCCTTTTGATGAGCTTCAACTGCTTCACTATCCAGCTCCTATTCTCCATTATTACCTCAATGGGATCCATGTTCCTAGGCACGATTATCCAAATCTCGCTTCCCCTTAATTCTAATCGGGCATACTTTACAGGCCGCCTGATTATTCGATAACGAATCCTCCTGTTCATTATCTCACACCAAGTTCTACAAGCAACCCACTAAACACCATACTTCTACAATTTTTGTTTTCACAATCACATGGCCGCGGAAACTCTCCTGTAACATCTCCCGCGTAAACTATGATTTAAATTATATTTCAAGTATTTACTTGGAAAAATTCGGGCGTCGTCCTTTTTGTTAAAAAGGCTTAAAGATCTGTTGGAGAAATTTTTAATGCAGATGAAAATAGCGTTTCTGAGCAGATGGAATGCTACGTGCGGCGTCAGCTTACATGCTGAATTGCTTTGCAGGAGATTTTCGGCCATAGGTCATGAGGTCTTGGTTTTCGCCCCTAGATTGAAATCGGCTAATAAAGATTGGCATCATAAGAAGATAAAGGTACGCGATGAAAAATGGGTTCTCCGATTATATGATGAGACCACCGAGATATGTTATCCTTACGGTGGAGAAATAGATCGGGAGCGACTACTAGGAGAGGATTACGACGTATTAGTCGTCGAGTTGTATGCGAGGCTTCCCTTACGCAGATTCGAGGCGATAACCGGTGAATTGAGAAAGAAATGTAAACTGGTTGGGGTTTTGCACTTAAGCTATAGGAGAGATGTCGATCCCCTACTCAGGATAAAGTGGGATGGATTCGTTATCTTCGATAACAGATACTATAATGAACTTTTGAAAGGCCATGACCTCTCTAGTCTCGGGAAATTAGAGGAAATTCCTTATCCATGCGCTATCGTCGAGAACGTGCCGGCTGAAAGACCGGAATTCGCCAAAAACCTGACGCTCTTCTTCACCTATGGTAGGCAGCCCTATTTAGAGTACATCGACTATATACAGGCATTGAGAAAGCTCTCGAAAGATATCGACTTCAGATATTTTGTTGTTAGAAGTGATCAACAGCTTCCCGTAAAAGAGCCCTGGCTCATCCAAAAAGTGGATAGACCGAGCCTGCCCAAAATCTACGGATACCTAGGGGGAGCGGATATTCACCTGCTGCCAAAGGGGGATACGAGGGGCGTCGTGGTCTCTTCGACGATCGCCCAGTGCCTCCACTCCGGAATCCCGACCATTGTCCCCGACACCAGATACTTTGAGACCATTCCAGTCGATGAACGGGGCATGGGTCCAGTTGTTAAGTATCGAATCGGCGACGCGGGCGACCTACTGGAGAAGATCAAGATGTTGGTAAGCGATGATGAGGTCAGGAATGAAGTTGCGGAGAATGCGAAGAACTATGCGTTAGAAAACAGCGAGATTGTTGTGGCGAGAAAGTTTTTAGAGTTCTTGAATTCGCTTTAAAGTTTAGTATATTCTGCCTTTATCGAGTTCTCCCAGCAAATTGCTTAAGGACAATATTCCAAAACCTATCATCGAGTCGGCAGCTCCATAGGTTATCACCACTTCGTCTTTACCGACGTTAGCTGCCCCGCAGGGGAATATCGTTAAAGGTCTATCGCCGATTTTCTCATAAGTCCTCCTAGGCTCCATGATATAGTGGGGGGTCACCGCTTCTACGACGACGCCATCTTTCGAGAGCTGAAGCTCCGCTGCAAATACCCTATAGACTACGAAGTCTTTGTCAACTGCGTGAATTAGAGTTATCACTTTATCTTTATGTCTATTCGTTATCGGCGTCGCCCACCCGAGCTTTCCCTCGAATGGGGCCCTCTCTATAACCTCGACCGCGTTATGTAACTCTATTTCTTTTAGATGAACTCCGTGATTTATCAGGTCCTTTTCATCTATTTCGCTGACGATCAAGTGTATTGTATCGGTTATGAGGTGGGGTCTATGGAAGACGAAGAGATGGCCATTACGGGTCCTATGGATGAAGGAGTCTTTGTTGCTTATTATCTTCCCGAATTTTTTCTCCGAAAGCACGAAGACATAGCGTTTAACCCACGTCTTGAGCGCTTCATCGTATACGGCGGTGACGGGCAGCGTGCGATTCTCCCTCACCGATGAGAAGTAGTTTATCGATCTCCCGGTGTAGGTCATGTGGAGCTTGCCGTCCACCTTGTAAACTCTAGGATCCTCTGCGCCCCATATATCGTATTTTGTCGATGGATAGACGACGACCTCTCCGACGTAGCTGTTTATGTCGACGAATCTGTTGAATAGGTCGTCTAACGGGACCTCGGTCCGGATTATGCTGCTTACGTATAGGTAATAGCCTAAGATAATTCTCGCGTAAAGTTCTAAGACCTCCTCCTTATGATCGTAGATGACGCCGGCGTTGAAGGCTGCTAGGGGGTGTGCTAGTGGATAATCGTGGATGGCTATCCTATTTGGGCTTATTACCCCGAATCTAGAAACGATGTCGTTGACCTCGGGAACCCTTATCTTAGAGGCCTCTTCACATCCCTCGGCCTTCGCGAACATCACGCGGCCGGACATCACAGGACTCTTCAAGGAATCAGGCGCCATCTTTTAAAGGTTTCTAAGGATGACCGCGTGAAGATTTCAGACCGCGTGGGGTCATTTTATTATAAGGGATAACCAAGTTCTCGGCGTGGAGAAAAAATCAGCATCCGCGGCATATCATATCGACCTCGAAGACGTCAAGGAATGGATCAAGAGCCACGGATTCAGGCGCATCCTAATCCAGGCACCGCTGGGACTCAGGGAGATAGCGCTTGAACTCTCCGACGAGATTTCAACTCTCGTGAACTTTATAGCGATCGATGGTGGGAGCTGTTGGGGAGGATGTGATGTCGCTTTCAAACACGCTAAACTCATCAGGGCGGATGCGATAATCCACCTCGGACACTCCAGGTTTCTTCAAAGAGACCTTCTCCCAACATATTATCTAGAGTGTAGGTATCGCGATCCATTGCGGTTGTTCAAGATCTTAGATGAACTATTGCCTAGGCTCAGGGACTCTAAAAGAATAGGGATCGGAGCCACCGTACAATGGCAAGGTTTCCTTAAAGAACTTAAAGAGAGAATTGAGAGCGTGGGATTCAAAGCTTTAGTGGGGGCCCCGGATCCGCCATTAAGATATGAGGGGCAGATTTTAGGCTGCTCCTACAACACGCTCTTTAAGATCTCAGATCACGTTGACTGCTTTCTCATAGTCGGCAGCAAATTCCACGGTCTAGGCCTCGCACTCCAAACCGGAAAAAATGTCTATGTAATAGATCCGGAGGTCGGGAGGACTTGGGATTTAAGTCGGGAAGTCTGTGAACTCCTGAAAACCAGATATGCATATATTGAGAGGTTTAGGGAGAGTAGGCGGATCGGGATCGTGGTGAGCGTTAAGCCTGGGCAATACAGATTGGGGCTTGCGGTGGAGCTGAGGAAAATCCTTCGAGAGTCGGGAAAACGCGCTGAAATCCTCGTAGTAGATGATGTCCTACCAGACCGGCTCATGGACTCCCCTTTCGACGCCTTCGTAAACACCGCCTGTCCCAGAATCTCGATTGAGGACCAATATAGGATAAATAAGCCGATCCTCCTACCCACAGAAACATTGATCTCCCTCGGAAAACTCAGCTGGGAAGAGGCAATAAAAACCCCCAAATACATGTTAATGGAGGTAGTGTAGAAGCCATGGTATTCGTGAAGGACGGAGAGGTCGTAGCCCCCGGAGAGCCTCTATGCGTGGAGGAAGAGTTCGAGCCAGGTGAAAACGTCAAACGGCACAAGGATGGGGTCTTAGCCCCGATAATAAGCGGTGTGGTTAAGTTCGATCACCTCAAGAGAGTCGTCTATGTAAAGCCGCTTAAACGAGTTGAGGAAATCAAGGTCGGAGACACAGTCTTGGCGCAGGTAAAAGAGGTTCAAGATAAGATCGCGATCGTAAACGTGATTGCGGCTAACGGATCGGCTCTTAAACATCCCAAGACTGCGGTAATTCTTCCGAGCAAGAGGATGAGGGGAAGTCTTGAAGAGTACGTCGGCATAGGCGACCTAGTCATAGGCACCGTTGTAACCTGCTTCACCGGAATAATCGGATTGTCGATCTGGAGACCTAACCTAGGAGTGATACTCGGAATATGCAACAAATGCTCCGGGCTCCTCACGAAATCCGGTAGAAGTCTGGTGTGCACGCGATGCGGCGAGAGGCAAAAACGTAAAATCGTCCCGTATTATGGGAATTTGGAGCGCTTAGCATCCATGTTGAGGTGAGCTGGTCTGAAGATAAGAGTCCTAAAGCATAGGGATGATTTCCTCGAAATCGAGGTACTGGAGGAAGATCCAAGCCTCTTCGACTCTCTCAGCGAGATCCTCCAAAAAATAGACGGCGTCCAATATGCTGGGATATTCATAGAACACCCATTAACTAAGAGGATCCTCCTCAGGATAAAAACGGATTCCTCCCAAGTTAAGGCCCTAGAAGCCCTAGAGCGCGCTGTCAAGGAGTTAAAAGACCTATCGGGCCAGCTAAGGGAAGCATTTGAAAAACTTTGATAGAAGAATTTAATTAGGAGACTTGATGGCAGCATTAGCGGGTGTAAGCGGGTGGAAATCTGCCCAAAATGCGGTAAGGTAATGGTCCTGAGGAAGAGCAGCAAGCCGGCTTGGGTATGTCCCAAGTGCGGATACGAGAAGCCTATAGGAGGCAGCGTCATTTATACAAAGGTCCATAAACGTGGAAAGACCGCAGAAATAACGATCATCGATAAGGGAGAAGAGGAGAAGGTCTTGCCCGTAACTACGGATGTAGTGTGTCCGAAATGCGGTGCGAGGGAAGCTTATTATTGGTCAGTTCAGACTCGATCGGCCGACGAGGCCATGACCCAATTCTTTAGATGTAGAAAATGCGGACATACTTGGAGAGAATATGTTTAACCTAGGATGATGTATGAGCGCTTTACTCCTGGCGGAATCTTCATCTTCTTTAGATCCTCCTCTTTCGCCAGGACTGTGAAGAAGCCCCCCAACTCCATACCCATATCCTGCATGGTTTCGATTAACGCGTTAAAGAAATACGGGTTAGGAGTCTGAGAACTTATGGTGAGCACGCTCTCCTTCTTCCCGCAGTTCTTCATCACGAGCCAGTAAGCCCGCGCCTGTCCATGTCCATTTTCGAGGAAAATTATCGGAATGGAATCGCCATCAACTGTTACTGGCTCTGGAGAGATTATGTGCATGGGACGTGAAGTAGCTGCGGCGAGATACGTTGCCAGCGGGATGCTTAAAATGTCCAAGGGAAGTATGGAAGTTATCTTCATTCCCATGAACTCGTTAATTACATGAGCGCCGAAGACCTTTATTATGTCTGGATTCAGTAAGAGCCCGGATAGATTTGGATCCCCATCAGGGCCGCTGAGTTCGTTCATTATTAACGCCGTGAGGTTGACGTTATTCAATAAGTTCTTGAGGAGCCTCTCAGCCTTAGCCCCCTTTGGGGCGGTTTTCCCCGTTATATATCTGGTGAGCGTCGAGATCGGGAAACCGGTGATGGTAGATAAAGCGCGGTAATCGTATTTTGACTTCAATATCCGGAGGAGGTCTACAGCAACCTTTCCTGCTTCAAACGACATATCGATGACGAGATTTTTCGTCTTCTTGAAGCTCTTCGCCATAACTCGCCTAGAAATTTAACAGCTGCCAAATAAGACTTACATCTCGAAATATCTCGAAGTTATACCTAGAAATTTCAAGATTCACACGGAAAAGCAATTTCCCAAAGGAATTTAACACCCGACATATCATTGAGTGGGAGAAAAGATCAAGAATAAGACCGCGATTAACCATGATTGAAAGAGGGCCCGTAGCCTAGCATGGATAGGGCGTCGGCCTTCGGAGCCGAAGGTCCCGGGTTCGAATCCCGGCGGGC
>CAZAVQ010000003.1:0-19986 GCA_964488635.1 uncultured Nitrososphaeria archaeon | reverse complement strand
CTAAGTAACGAGGCGCGTGGATGAGGAGACCCTCGATTGCTGAGCCGTGATGAGCTGGGGGATATCCACCGACCGCGCGAACAACCCATCTAAATGGTCATTAACCACTTAGGAGAGATTCTACTTGGAATCGTTTTCATGAAGGACGTGTGCGAAGATGGGTAAATTGGCGGCGTTATCCGTAGTGGCTGTCACCGCATCTATCCTAGGTCTCTCACTCGGCCTAATTCAAGCTCAAATCCACGGCTCCGGATTCGCGGCCTCTCTCCCAGCACTAAAATTCGCCGCGGCCAGAGCCTATTTAGTCACGCAGGTCCTCCTCCAATTCTTCAGGCTACTAGGCTTCACAAGCCCATGGGCCGCGATCTTATCACTTGGGCTTGGGATATTTCTCAACAACGCCTTGGTCGCCGCGGTAATAGCATTATTCCCACCGCTGATTTTAAAGGCGAAACCCTTTTCGGATAAGTATCTGGCGAGAATATACTATGAGCGTGGGATCTGGTTGTTCAAGCCCATTGGATGGACTCCCTATAAAATTCTCTCATTAATTCTACCCATTTACGGTCTCACGCTCCAATGCTATTTAATCGGGGGAATAGCGCTTATGACGGGATTAGGTTTCCCGGGAGCAGAATTCCTTCCCTTCGAGGCCGCCTCGATCACGGCCATCTGTATCTTCGCTGTCACTCCAGCCCTCTCGGAGAACCCGGATCAGAATATTCCGAAATACCTCGGGATCGCGAAGAAGTTATTGCCGACGATATTGTTGATCTTATTCGCCGCGGCGATCTTGGAAGCCCGTTTCCTCCTAAGCCTCCAACATATTCCATAAACAGGTCACCTCCTTGAAACGTATACGTTGTCTTTCACATAGAATCTGAGCGGAACCGGAAGATCCTCGGAGACACCGACCCTGTGGCTCCTCGCGATCAGCTTCGGTGGGACTTCCTCACCCTCCTCGATCCATAGCCCGTGATCCTTTACGTAAATGGGCTTCCCATGCAGCCCCTTATCGATGTGCATGGCCTTAGTCAACCTACCCGGCCCACTCGTCAATAGACGCAGGTCAACGACTCCTCGGAATTTCCTCATCAACTCGATGCCCTCCAATGGCTCGCCGCTCCTGATCAAAACAGCGCCTGGCTTCTCTTCCTCGTGGGCCACCACGTTGAGAAGCCACTGCCTGTGTATCCCATAGATCAGGGCAACCCCGACTCCTCCGAACATAACTTTCCTTAAATCTCCGCCCCTCTTCGCCCTCGACGCGGGATCCTCCGGGCCATAATACGCCTCAACCTCGACGATTTTGCAAGATAGCCTCCTACCATCAATGACCCTGACCAAGATTTTTCCGAGTAAATTCCTCGCAACCTCAGCCGGGTCTCTTAAATAAAATTCCTTTGGAAGAAGTGAAGCCGCCTCCATTCCGAGGAATTCAACTATTAGGCGAAGTTAAATGGTTAAAGAGGAGATTTTATATTCAGATGTCCCAGACATCGCTCATGCTTGGAACGTATATCGTCGTCATGATAACCACGTCGAGCGGAGAAGAGGCGGAAAGAATCGCCAGAGATCTCCTCGATAAAAATCTCGTCGCGTGTGTGAACATCGTAAGCGGGGTTAAGTCGCTCTTCTGGTGGGAGGGGAAGATCCAGGAAGCGGGTGAGCACCTCCTATTAATTAAGACCAGGCTCGATAAAATGGAGAAAATAATCAAATCCGTCAAGCAGATCCACAGCTACGCGGTTCCAGAGATAATAGCCCTGCCCATAATAGCGGGAAACAAAAGCTACCTAGAATGGATAAACCAAGTCATGGAAAAATCCGAATAACGATTGATCTCCAAGTTTTTTGACGGAAACCTGGCCGCGAAATTTTTTCCTCGTTGCGCCGAAGCCCCGCTTCCTCAGAAGAGTGAATCATAAAAATCTAACTTTTCACTTTTATCCTGAAGTGATGAAGATAGCGAAGAGGGTCGTCGTGGTTGATGAAAGTAAGTGCGTGGATTGCGGTTTCTGCAGGGAGGTTAATGTGTGTAAGAGCGCTGAGGCCTGTGTGGGATGCCTAGCGTGCTATTACGCCTGCCCCTATGAGGCCAGGATTATCAAGAGGGAAGAGATAGAATGTCGCTCAGTTAAGATCTATGTTGATGATATAGAATGCGAGGTTCCATCGAGGACCACCGTGAAAGAGGCTTTAGAGGTCATCGGGATAACGTTCAATCCGCCGGGCTCTAAGGGATTGACCGCCCCCTGCGGCCTAGGAGGGTGCTGGGCATGTGCAGTGCTAATCGATGGACAATTGGAGAGGTCGTGCATAACCCCGGTCAGAGAGGGAATGAGGATAAATCTCGACGTGGAAGAGACTACGCCGCTTAGGATCGTCCACGGCCCACAGCCCCATAGGGTCGGCGGAAAAGCGACGCCCTGGTGGGAGGTAGACGGGGTAAGCTATGTTGAGTCGGCGATATGGACTGCTGGATGTAATCTAAGATGCCCCCAGTGCCAGAACTATCACGTAACCTACGATAACTCCAGCAAGCCGATGACCCCGCTCGAGGCAGCTCAAAAACTCACCGAGTGTAGGCTCATCTACAATACTCCGGGATTGGCCGTAAGCGGAGGCGAACCAACCCTAAATCGGAGATGGCTAATCCAGTTTTTCAAGAAACTCCGGGAACTGAACCCGGGGTCCAGGCTCCACCTCGACAGCAACGGGACAATTCTGACAGAAGACTATGTTGACGAATTAGTTGAGGTAGGATGCGATAACATCGGAGTTGAGCCGAAGGCTGGAGGGCTCGAAACCTACATGAAGATAACCGGAATAACGGATGAAGAACGGGCGAGGAAGTTCTTCGAAAATTCTTGGAGGATCCTAGAATACATCGTTTCAAATTACTCCGAGAAAGTCTACGTCGGCGCCGGGTTCGCATACAACTCCGCTTGGATGAGCCTAGAGGAAGTCGCTGAGATAGGCGACAGAATAATGTCAATTGACCCGGAACTCCAAGTAACGGTTCTCGACTACTTCCCGACCTTCAGGAGGAGATCCATCAAGAGACCGACCCCAAGAGAAATGCTGAAGGTGAAGAAAACGCTAGAGGAGAGGGGACTAAAAACGGTGATAATTCAAACCAGCATAGGCCATATAGGGCCCGGCGAGAAAAAGACGCGGTATTAATCATTTTATTTCGGAAACCTTTATCCGGCGGAAACGATACTGAGGAATGTAGAGGCATATGCGGCTTTACCTAGTTCAGCACGGCGAGGCAAAACGCGAGGAAGAGGACCCGGCTAGACCGCTGACGGAAAATGGGAGAAAAGAAGTGGAGAGGGTCGCGGGATTCTTGGCAAAAACCGGGGTTAAAATTCAAAGGATACTTCACAGCGGAAAGCTTCGAGCCGCCCAAACGGCCGAGGTTCTCGGACAACACCTTAAACCTACAAGGGGAATTGAGAAAGCAGAAGCCCTAGAGCCACTAGCCGATCCGGGGATCTGGGTTGAGAAGGTCAACCACATGGATGAGGACGTGATGCTGGTCGGTCATCTACCTCACCTCAAGAAGCTCGCAAGCCTACTCCTAACCGGGAGAGACGACCTAGAAATAGTGGAATTCCGATACGGCGGCGTCGTATGCCTAGAAAGGCGAGAAAACGGGTTATGGAGCATACTGTGGATCATCAGGCCGGATATACTCCGCGAGTAAATCCGCTGAGAAGGTCTCCGAAGAATCTCGATCCGGCGGCTTCCACGCCGTCTAACCATCCTCCCGAGATTATGAAAGAATTTAATTTCCAGCTTCCAGAGAAAATATGTCGTGGAAAAGGTGGAGAAACTTAGAGGAAGGCTCGTAAGCATCCGTATGGTTCTGACGGCCGATGAAGGAGATATCGAAAAAATCTTAAACGAGGTGTTGGAAGCGATGAAGGATATCGGACTTAACCCGGAGAAAAGAGCCGAAGGCTACGCGTTTCCGCCGTCTCATGAAGCCGCCGTAATAGGGCTACCTCATCTCCGCTTAGCTAGAAGGGGCGACCTGTTAACGGTCTGGGTAAGGGCGCCTCATGGGCTGGAGGAGCGCAGGTGTAGAATAGTGGGGCTTAGCGTGGATGGTCTCTATCAAAAACTCGTTGAAGGAGCTGAAAGGATAGCGGAGATATTTAGGAAGTATTCGAAAGAAAGCGAGTTCATACATATCTCCCTACCATAAGCGAGGTCTCTAGAACCATTAACGGCTTATCACGTGACTGTGAACTCTAGAGCAGGCCTTATACTTCCCACGTAGACCCCGTCGAGATAGACATCTATCTTATCATATCCGAGCTGGACGATCCTCACAGTAACCTGGCTCGATCCTCTAATCCTCTTAAACTCCACTATTACATCGAGGTAATCTTGATCGGCGGCCGCTCCTCCAGGTCTATCCTCAAACCCCAAGACATAGGTCTCGTAAACCTCTCCACCGGCCTCATAGCTCCCGATAACCCTGCCTAAAACCTTAAACTCCGTCACTTCCTCGCCCGTGAAAGCGTTTACGAATCGTAGTCTCTTCAATATTATGGATAAATCCTCTGGAATACCCTGATCGAAGCCCAGTCCAACCTCACATAAAACGAGACACCCTAAGATGAGTCCGCTCACCAATCCGAGGGCGAAAATCACCATCAGCTTCATATAATCCTCCAACGTCCCCTCTCCATAGATACCTAGCAGCCAAGATAATATCTCTTCACTGAAAGAGCCGGATGGACAGGAGATGAACGGACTCTATTAAACTGACGAGCAGTTACCGAAAACCTTCATCAAAAGCCGAACTCCAGATGCCAAAAGGAACAAGTCCAAACCAAACCCAAAAAATAATTTAGAAAGTTTATTATTTCCTAGAAAATCAACAATTACCGAAAGACAGGGGGCGTGGCCCAGCAAACCTTAAAATGGGCTGAAGGCTACGGCGCCGGGCTCCAGATCCCTAATTACCTGGTCAGAGGAGCCACCCGGAGATCCCCGGTTCGAATCCGGGCGCCCCCACATGTACATGTTTATAAAATCGTCTTTTTCCGATTTTGAACGATGTTTGATGGGTCCTTTGTTATGTTGAGTACATATTTTCTCAAGCATCTTGCAATGGCTATTGCTTTTTTGATACCTTTTCTGATTGTTAGGATTACTGATAAGCAGGAGGTTAAATCCGCTGGGCTGACTTACGCGTCTTTAGGCTTCTTTGTGGGCTTCATCACCCACTTGCTTGGGGGATTCTTGGGGGCGTATGTCTACAAGCTTCCCGTTCTTCCATTGCTCCTACGCCAACAAAACCTAAGTGTTCAAGAGATATCGAGAATAAGCTTCCTGTACAGCGCGTCGTTCGACATCTTATACTTGGGATCTCTCTTCGTATCTCTCACGCTGGTGGGCTACGGCGTCTATGCGCTCATTAAAGATTTAAACCGGTAAAATTACGCGATTCTCCAGAACTCGAAAATCCTCGAAAATCGAGGAATAACATCGGAATTGGAAAAGGTAATATGGTCTTACTTTTTGGATAACGGGTAGTGAAGGTTGCGGGTATCTTATTTTTGTTGATGGCGCTGTTCGCGGTCTCCCAATCCCCGATAATCCAAGTGACTGTTAACTCAAATGGTGTAGTTGTTGTCCAGATGGATCTCTGGGTTGATGAAGGTTTAAACCTCATCAAGCTACCCGTGACGCCTATACCCGAATCAATAACTGTTCTCATGGATAACTTGACGTTGATCCCGATCTATGAGAATGGCTCGCTCTACGTGTTTTCTCCGACCTCGGGAAGCGTCGAGATAAATTACCTCGCCAACATCTCCGTGAAGGATGATATATTCTCATTCGACGTGATGGGAGGCGCCCTAGTAAGGCTGATCCTAAAACCAGAAATAATCTTGTTATCGGTTCCGGACAACGCGGTGAACTTCACATACACCGATAAGGAGCTACTCATAGAATTTTACGGCCCGCAAACGATAGAATACGTGGTTAAAAAAACGAGCATAGCGACCTCCACTCGATCGGTTATGGTTAATGTCACGACAACGACTACGATGGAGTCCCAGACCGAGACGCCGGAATCTACGGAGACAACTATTTCCTCTTCGATAACTCCAACTACAGTCCCGTCCGAAACAGAAAAAGAGACCTGGAATCAATTTTATCTCCTGATAGCAGGTCTGTTAATCGCCGTATTGGTGATAGCGTCCGCGGCTCTCCTCTTTAGAAGGCGTAGCCGCCGTCCGCCGTTTATGGAAGGCGGCCTATCCGGCGTAGACTTGGAAATTCTGAGGTTGATTAAGGATAGCGGTGGGTCGATGATGCAGGGGGATCTGCAGGCCGTTTTGAGGCTGCCGAAGACTACTCTCTGGAGGCATGTTAGGAAGCTGGAGAAGCTGGGCTACATCGAGATAATCAAGGAGGGGCCATTTAACAGGCTTATCCTGATTCGAGACTTCGAATAACCCCGTTTCCCTATGAAAGAAACCGAATGAAACCCGTTTTCCCCGAGATCCCTAATATCTCTGAAAGCCGCTATCTTCTACGGTGATCAAGCGGGATGAACGTCGCCACGAAGTTCGCAGCCCTATTCTTCATAGCACTACTGCTCATGGGTGCGGTGGCATCCCCCATATCAGCCGAAGCCAACGAGAATGCGAAGAACTCCGAAATCCATAAGCTAAAGGTTCAGGCCGAGCTCCTACAACGCATGATCTCGGAAACCGCGGCGGTAGCGAATATGACTGTCGATCTCGAGCTCAAGGTTGGGGAGATCCTAGCGTTGAACGTCAGCGCGATGTCGGTCGAAGAGCTCAGAGATTTCGTGAGAGATGCGAGGGAGGTCTTAGCAGAGCTGAAGAAGAACCTGAACTTCACCGAACTCATGGACGAGGGAAACGTAACGACGAGGCTCGCTGAGAGATTAAGGGAGAGGCTGGAACACGTTTTCATGAGGCTAAACCTCAGCAAAGAAGAGTTTCAAGAGGTCGGGGAGCGGCTGAGACACGCGTGGTCCCTCGGCCACTTAAAGAAGATACTGGGGGACATCCAAGTTCTCATAGGCCCGGCGAGGGCCCTCAATATCACGGAGATGATCCTCGACTTCGCTAATAAATCGGCTGAACGCGGTAACGCGACCGGGCTTGAAAGAGCCTTGAATAGCAGCTCTAAGGTCCTAGATGTATTGGAGAGGGTTAAGGAGAAGCTGGAGAAGCTCAACGCCTCTCCCACCGCGATAGCCGCAATAGAGCATGCTATGGAGAAGATATCCGAGATGAGGGAGGTGCTCGAATCGGTTAAAGAGAAGGTGCGAGAGCTCCGGGAAAGCCATAACGCAACCCACGAGGTCCGGGAACTGGTGAAAAACAGAACTAGAAAAGGTCTAGAACAAGTGGAGGAGAAACTGGCAGAATACGTGGAGGAACTGGAGAAGCTCAGGAAAGCAGCCCTCGAGAAGGGTCTTAACGACCTCGCCGAAGAGCTCAGCGCGCTGTTGAGCAAGCTGAGAGACCTATCAGACGCCATAGGAGAAGGCAATCTCACCTTTAAACAAGCGGTGGGGATCTTAGCCGAAGCCAAGAAGGCTTTGGAGAACGCCGAAAGAATGCTCGAAAAAGCCTCTGAGAGGAAGGAGCTGCACGAGGTGGTTTCGGAGCAACTACGTGAGAGGATGACATCCCTCGAACAGCGGCGTGATCAATTGAAGGAGAAGCTCGAGAAGCTGGGTGAGAGGCTTCCAGAAAACATGCTCCACAGGCTTGAAGAAATACGGGATATGATTCGGAAGATCTCGGACAGATTACAGGAAGCCGATAAGAGTCTCTCGACTGGAAATGAGTCAACGGCCTTAAAGATCCTAGACGACGCGAAGAAAACCCTGAACATGATCGAGAAAGAAATCAACAGCCTAGAGTCCCATATCGAAAACGAGGGTGGGAGACCGGGAGGACCTGGGAAGGGCGCGGGCCGGTAAAAGATACTCGAAGCGAATCTATTCCCTAAAATTTTTAAGCGCTAATATAGAGCGTCTTCTAAAACCTTTAAAGCCCCGATCTCAGCTAGCTTTTAGGTAAATGACTTCGAAGAATAAGTGCCGGATCTGCGGAAAGGTCTTCGCAACCCCTACGGCTCTAAAACAACATATGAAGGCAGTTCACCGGGGCTATTACTACGGCATTAGGTTGGGCGTCTTAGGGGCGGTAATAGCAATAATTGCGATCGCCGTTCTAGCGTATTCAACTTTTTCCCCGCCGTCGCCCCCGATATCTCTAACAACAAACACCCCAACTACCACCTTTACATCAACGCAGATATCCGAGTCCAATACGGAGACATCCTTGAAACCGGCGTCAGATTTCACCTTACCGGAAATAGACTCACTTGGATTAACGGGGAAGATGATAAGCCTATCCCAGTTTAATGGGAAACCCGTGTTCTTGGAGTTCATGTCTCCGCTGTGCGGCCACTGCGCCAAGATGACGCCCGTGATCAAGGACCTAGAGGAGAGATACGGCGACCGCGTGGTCTTCATCTCGATAATATATGGAAACGCCTCGAGTAAGGAATTCCAAAACATCGCCAGCGAATTCATAAGGGAACGCGGTCTCAACTGGATACACGTCGTGGATAGCGATCTAAAGGTCTTCCGAGAATACGGCGTGAGGGGGACGCCGACCTACGTAATCCTGAATAAGGAACACATGGAGGTAAGCCGTCTCATAGGTAGCGGGACGACCGAGGAAGCCTTGGAAAAGGCGTTGGAGAAGGTCGTCCAATAGCCGTTTCCCGAGGACTTAATTCCGCTAAAAATATTTTTATTTGGATTTTAATGAGTGAAGGCAGACCGTGGATAAAGGCCCAGGTAGCGTGATTAGATGAGCTTAAGCCTCAGGGAGAAGCTGGAGCTGATCAGGCAGGGCGTGATACGAGGATATATTATCCCTGGACTAGAGGAGAGAGGGTACATGGTATCCTGCTGGAAGAGACCGATATCCCTCGAGGACATGATCCTGAAAGATGGATCTTGGAAAGCAATCTACACCAGGTTCACGAGCTGGGAAACCTACGCGAAAGACCACCCGCTCTTCGTCTACTTCAACACCTTCTACGGCGACGTATACGAGAAGGCCTACAGAAACTGCTTCGTCGAGTTTCTCCTAAACGTCAAGAACCTGAAGCTCAGCCCCCGCCTAATAGGCCTCTTCACAAGGCTGAATCTCCCGGGAGGCGGATACTATTGGAAGCACAGGATCGCCATAGACCTGAATTTTCCAGATGCCTGCATCAAGGAGATAGACGCCACCTACGACGAGCTCCTAATAGCCCTCGATAAGGAGGGGGTTCTAGAAATGCTCGAGGCAGAAGCACGTTCTCCCGATTGAAACATATATCCATCCTCAATTCACAGGTTAATGGGCGATGAAGTGGTCGCCTACCTGATCCGTGATGAACGGGAATACCACTGAGCCCCAAAATCTTAAAAATCACGAAAAAGAACCCGAAAAATGGGATGATGAAAATTTACCCGGCGGACTCTCTCGTGAAGACGAGAGGGTCAGCTGACTCAGGCTTAAATTAAACAAATTCTTTTCTTGATGGGAAGGAGAATTGATAATTCCCGCCAAGAAGCTGCTGATCGTCACCTTAAGAGATCGGGAAACCCAAGTCCTCAGAAGGCTCGGAGAGCTTGGAGTAGTTCAGCTGAGAAAGCTAACCGACGAAGACGCGTCGAAGTTCAGGGAAATGGAAGTGGAGAAGTTAAGGGAGCTGGAGAAAATCTATCACAGGTTCATTGAGCTCTGCAGGATGTTGACGGGGAGTTTGTTCGAGGAAGAGGAGGAGAGGGAGCTCTACGAGAAATATACTAGGCTTAAGAACAGGTTGGATGACTATCTCATCAAACAATCCGATCTCAAGAAGAGGAAAGCGGTCGTCGAGGCTTTACTACGCATGGGCGAGAAGCAGCTGCCGGAACTGGGAAACTTTGACGAAATATTTTCAACGGTCGGAATACTACCTAAGGACGGACTCCAAGAATTGGAAGAATTCATAGCCAATAAGCCCTTTGCCATGAAACATGCGGATCTCTCCAATAACCGTGTTTTAGTATATTTAGTCGGCCTACGGGATTTGCGGAATGAGGTCGAAAAGATACTAGCGGGTCTCGACTTCGAGGCCATAAGATTTCCCGATGATCTTCCAAAAGATTGTCAGGAGGCGATCTTGATTCTCGACGAAGAACTGTCGAAGCTCGCTGATGAAATAGACTCCGCGAAAAACGCCCTTGAGGACATTAAAAGACGGTTAACAAGCTTCGTTAAGGAAGAGGGCGTCGAGCTAGAGTGGTTGAGAAAACTCCATCAAGATGTGGTGAGGTTTCAGAAGTTCTTATCCCCTCATATACCCAAACCGGCGGAAAAGATCGAATTAGATGAAAAGACTATCAGAAATCTGATCAATAGATTTCACAGGGAATATAATTCCATAAGCAGGAAGATTCACGAACTTGAATGGGAGAGGAAAAACCTCGAGAAGTTAAAATCCATCCTAGAAAGGCTGAAAAAAGTGACCGACGAATTACCCGAAACCGGCGACTTCGAAACCATATCCGCCTTCGCGGGGATCTTAAACACCAAGGACGCCGTCAAACGTTTTATGCGATATATCTCCGGGAAACCGGTCGCAGTGCAGACGTTTGATCTAAGCGGTGAGGCGGCGCTCCTCTACGTCGTCTGCTTTAAGGATCGATCTAGGGAGATCAGGGTCCAGCTGGCATCCCTCGGATTCAAGGAGGTAGAGGCGCTTTCGAAGTTGCCGAGGAAAGTCGACGAGGCGCTCAAATACGTAACTATGAAGCTGGAGGAAATCCAAATCGAAAGGGAGAAGATTGATGCCAGGTTAGAGGAGTTGAAGAAAGAGTTCGCATCTAAAGCCGGCGCGATCCTCTCCTATCTGGAGGTTCACTTGAAGATTGGGGAGGCCCTGATGGGGACTCTGAAAAGTGAAACCATGCGGGTCATCCAAGGATGGGTCTTGGAGGATCAGGTTGAGGAATTAAAACTTGAACTCGAGAAGCTTAGGAGGAGAATTGGCGGAGCATTGTTCCTCGAGATAATGGATCCCGAACCCGGCGAAGAGGTCCCCACCGCTCTTAGAAATCCTAAACCATTCAAGGTGTTCGAGAGCTTAATCGCCCAATATGGTTGGCCCGGGCATAGGGAAATAGATCCAACCGTTATCTCCGGCATCCTATGGACCCTGATGTTCGGATTAATGTTTCCGGATCTCGGCCATGGGATCGCGATAGTGGTGATCGGCCTATTTTTCTCCCGCGTTTTCAAGAAGAAATTCTTGGGAATAAACGCGCAGAAGCTCGGAAGCTTGATGATAGGCTTAGGGATATCCTCGGCTTTCTTCGGTCTCTTAATCGGTGAATTCTTCTTGATAGAGACAACCCCCCTTATCCCAGGACTTCACGCAGGCTGGATAGAGGACCCAAACGCGACGCTTTGGCTGATTAAAATCGCGATATTCTTCGGAGTGGCTCAAATACTGCTCGCGATGACGCTAGCGATCCAGAACGAGCTTAAACACGGAGACATCGCGGACGCGATCCTAGGTCAACACGGCTTGGCCGCCATAATATCATTTATAGGATTCATCCTAACCGCGTTTTACTTCGTCGGGATAACGGTGATTCCCGGCGCATTGGAGTTCCCAGAACTCGGGATAGACGCGCTCACGCATTGGCCTTTCATTCTAATGATCGCCGGCATCATCATGATGATATTAAAACCCATCTTCACAAAGGAGTCGTTCTCCATGGGAATAGGTAATATCCTCGAGACTGTGACCGCGTTCTTGGCCAACACGTTTTCATATGCGAGGATAGCCGGGTTCGCGATAGTCCACGCAGCGCTCGCAATGGTCGTATACAAGCTGATGGAGGCGAATCCGATAATGGGCATAGGCATGGGCTTGATATTCCTCAATGTATTCGCGTTAACGGTAGAGCTCATGGTATGTATGATCCAGGCTCTGAGGCTCCTCTACTACGAATTCTTCACGAAATTCTATCGGGGAACCGGATCCCCCTACAGGCCCTGGAGGCTCTAAAAATAAGGTTAATTAATCAAGCCGGATGCTAAAGTATGGAGGAAAAAGGGCATGAAAACAAGTTTAGGAACGATCTTGCCAATACTCTCAGTAATTTCAATGATCCTCCTGAGCAGCCTATCCCCGGCAGCAGCGATCGAACAAAACATAACGATGCCGCTTGCGGAGTTAGAATCGGTAAAATTCATAACAATGACTTTCTCGGTGGCGATCTGCGCATTAGCAGCTGCATACGCGGTGGCTAAGATTTCAGTTGCCGCGATAGCGAGCGCGACAGAGAAACCGGAGATACTTGGAAGGACGATAATCTTCGTGGGTTTGGCGGAGGGAATCGCCATCTACGGGCTGCTCGTCGCGTTCTTGATCTGGATAAGCTGACTTCGCGAAACCCATAATCGATAACATTATTTAATACTTCTTCGTAGTTTACCTGTGAGGAAGCGTTATCTCAAGACGCTCTTCCTCTACTTGGTCGTCCTCGTGGGTCTTCAAATCATAGGAATATTATACTTTTTACAAGAACCCAGCATACATAAGGGGATACCGCTCGCGATCTTCTTAGGGACGATCCTTCCAGTAATCCTCGCATTGTTCTTCATGGAATTCACTTAATTACGGTAAAATTAGCAGCCTCCTCCTCGCGTCTAAAGGTAGGTTGTGGTGGATCGATAAAGCAATTGATCGGAGATTTCTGTACTCCGTTTCGAGGTCGATGACGTACTTAATGACGTAGAGGAAGCTTATGTATTTCTCTATCTTCTTAAGCTGAAGTCTCCTCCTCACAGTCCTCAAATATTCTACGTCAGCTCTCCACTCTTCTCCTGAGAGAACGGCCTCCAAGAACGTCCTATATTTCGGAAAATGCTCTATGAATTTCTGCGGGCTAGTTTCTTTAAAGGATATTAGGAACTTCCATAAGGGGATTCCACCGGGATTTCTGATCAAGAGTCTTCTCAGCATGGTTTTATCATAATTATAGGAGAGGGCGAGGATACATAGCTTGAAATTTGAGAGATCTATTTCGAGGGTTACGAGATCTCTGACATCCATCTTATCGCCTACGGGAATCTTGGACAAGTTTTTGAGCAACCGCTGATAATAGATCTTCCTAAGGATGCTTTCGATTAGTAAGATGTTTTCTTCCTCGATCCTCATCACTTCCCGGTATTCTCGGTGACCCAGTAACGTCAAGAGCTCCCCCAAATTTTCCGCCTTGATCAGCGGCTCGAACCGTATCTCACCGATCTTCTCGGTTGGAAGCAGTATTCTCTTAATCTCTTCTTCTGGAGCTTTCCTCCGCTTCATCCTGATGACCCATATTAGATTCTGGATCTCATATTTCCTGAAATATGCCTTTAGAAAATCATGAATAGCTCCCTCAGGCGCTATCCTCAATAGCCTATAAAATCTATCCATCAATTCTTCGGCGAATACTCGCTCTAGATCCCAGACATTTCTTATCTCTTTTAGTCTCGGGCCATAACTCGTTTGTGAAAGTCTCTCGATGAGATCTCTCAGGTGATTGACCATCGCCAGTTCCCTGATGAAATCGGCTGACAAGAGCTTCGTCTCGAAACCGTGGCACCTACAGATTAGGTAGGTTAAGTTCATAACCCGCCCCTCTTTTTGCTCAAAACGTTTTTCACGAGCTTTGTCCTCATGAATTCTTCAAGCATTTCATGATCCAAGACATCTTGGATGTATTTTATCAGCACTTTGTATCGGGGGATTACCACTTTTTCTAATGCGTTCACCCTGATATTCGTATTTCTCAGATCCTCTAATATGAACTCGATTTCCGCCTCTAGTTCCGCGAGTTTTATGAGGTTGACGAGGGCGGTTGCGGCTTTCTCCGCTATCGACGCGGCGTAGAATGGGCATTTCCCCTTCATGCTCGGGATGTCTATTTCTCTAATTAGGGGAACGGTCACGCCTAGAATGCTCTTCGGAATAATCGTGACCTGGGCTTTTTCCCCTAGAAGTGCTGGAACGGTTTCGATTTCTGAGCTCCCGTAGGCGACGTGTAAGAGCGCGAATTCGTTATTGACCTCCTTGACTTCCTCCATGACTTTTTTCCTCATCTCCTTTAATTTTTCAAGGCTTTCCTTAAGTTCTCTCATGAGCTGATCTCTCTTCATTTCCAGCAGGTTGTGCGCGCTCTTGATGAATTCGAGTCTCCTCTTGAAGTCTAGTAAAAAGCCTTTGGTATGGCGTATTGTCATGGACATTTTTAGGTCGCCGCCGTTTTATGCCTGGGATGATATTTCTTTATGTTTTCTTGGCTGATTCTGATTAATTCGTCTTCTGGAAGCATGGAGAGGAGGTCCCATGCTATTTCAAGGGTCTTCTCTATAGGGCGATCCTCGTATACTCCTTGATTTATGAATCTGCGTTCGAACTCATCCGCGAACTTGAGGTATCTCCGCTCTCTCTCGCTTAATCCAAGTTCTCCGATGATCCTCGAAAGGTCTCTGGCCCTCACTCCCTCGGCATAGGCCATGTAGAGCTGATTTGAAACCTCCATGTGATCTTCTCTAGTCTTTCCGGGGCCGACGCCGTCTTTCATGAGCCTAGAAAGTGATGGAAGAGGATTCACAGGCGGATAAATCCCCTTTAACTGCAGTTCACGGCTTAGGATGAGCTGCCCCTCGGTGATATATCCCGTTAGATCTGGAATAGGATGGGTTATGTCGCCTCCGGGCATCGTGAGTATCGGCATCAGCGTCACCGAACCCTTCTTATCCTTAATCTTCCCAGCTCTCTCATAGATCGTCGCCAAGTCGCTATACATGTAGCCTGGATACCCTTTCCTCGCCGGAACCTCTTCCCTGGCAACGGATATGGATCGCAGGGCCTCGCAGTAGCTCGTCATATCTGTTAATATGGCCAGTACGTGCATGCCGAGATCGAAGGCGATGTACTCAGCTATGGTCAACGCTATCCTCGGGGCGAGTATCCTCTCGATAACCGGGTCATCCGCCAAGTTGAGAACCATCACGGACCTATCCAACGCGCCGGTCCGCTCAAACTCCCTCCTAAAGAACTCGTATTCTTCGTGTTTAATCCCCATGGCGCAGAAGACGACGGCGAATTCCTCCTCACGCTCTAGGATCGTTGACTGTCTCGCTATCTGGGCGGCCATCACGTTATGCGGGAGACCCGCCTCCGAGAATATCGGCAGCTTCTGGCCTCTCACCAGCGAGTTCATCCCATCTATTACGGAGATCCCCGTCTGCATGAATTCGCTTGGCGGCTCCCTGGCGGCGGGGTTTATGACCGAGACGAATACTTCTCTTCTATCCTCTCCTATAGGTTCTGGGAGGCCGTCAAGCGGCTTAAAGCTCCCGTTGAATACTCTCCCTATTAGCTCGTCGGAGAGGGGTATTCTCAAAACGTCTCCCGTGAACCTCACAACGGAGTCTAGGCTAAGTCCCTCGGTGTGCCCGAAGACCTGGACTATCGCCTTATCGCTATAGGTGTCAAGTACCGTTCCGATTATCTCCGTTCCATCCGCGAGCTTTACTTCGACTACCTCGTTATATCCCGCTCCCCTAACCCCCTCGACTAGGATCAAGGGGCCGCGTATCTCTCTAACCGTTCTATAAATCATCCCCGCTTTTTCCCCGGAAAACTTCACCTCAGCCACCTCCTAAACCGTCTTCACCTCGTATTCGACCCTTAGAGACTCTATCTCCCTCTTCAATTTCTCGAATACTTCCCTTATTTCCTCCACAGTCTCCTTCTCTTTCAGTCTTAGCAGCTCCGATATGCTCTCGAGCTCCCTGAGCCTGTCAACCGGAACCCCGGATCTGATGAGCGGCGTCGCCAACTCATAGAAGCTGATTATCACCTTCAAAATTTCGACCTGTTTCTCAGGCGGACAATACCTATCTACCCTATGGAACGCGTTCTGCACTAAGAAGCCCTCCCTAATTATCTCGGACACCAATAAGATGAGTCTCTGTTCATCTGGTAGGGCTTTTTCACCTATAACCCTCGCGATCTCTTCAAGCCTTGAAGCCTCTTCTAGGATTGCGAGGGCGCGTTCCCTATACTTCTTCCAATTCGGGTCATATTTCCTCCAGAACTCGTCTAGTAGGTCGATGTATTTTGTGAAGCTCCTAAGCCAGTTTATCGCCGGGAAATGTCTTCTATACGCGAGCTCGGTATCCAAGGCCCACAGGGTTCCAACGTACCTGATCGTGGTAGAGGTTACGGGTTCGCTGAAGTCGCCTCCCGGGGGTGACACGGCCCCCATTATCGTTACGGAGCCTGTCCTCCCATCTTTCCCCAAGGTGACGACTCTCCCAGCCCTCTCATAGAATTCTGCTATCCTCTCGGAGAGATACGCCGGATATCCCTCCTCGGCCGGGATCTCCTCGAGTCTGCCGGAGAGGTCTCTCAGCGCCTCAGCCCACCTCGACGTCGAATCGACGATTACGGCGACGTGGTATCCTTGGTCCCTGAAATATTCCGCTATGGTTATTCCCATGTAGACGCTTGCCTCACGGGCGGCGACGGGGAGGTTGCTGACATTCGCTATGAATATTGCCCGTTCTATGAGCTTTTTCCCGGTTCTAGGATCCTCCAACTCGGGGAAGTGGGTGAGGACATCCGCCATCTCATTCCCCCTCTCGCCGCATCCAATGTAGATCACTATGTCGGCGTCAGACCACTTCGCGATCTGCTGGAGGGTTATTGTCTTGCCGCTTCCAAATCCCCCGGGTATAGCCGCGGTCCCTCCCCTCGCGATCGGGAAGAACATATCTATGACTCTCTGGCCTGTGAAGAGTGGCTCGCCCACGGGCACTCTCTCTTTGTATGGTCTCGGAGTCCTGACAGGCCAGACCTGAACCATCGTTATCTTCGTTCTCCTTCCATTCGGCAACTTAACCTCAGCTATTGGATCGTCTAATGTGAATTCTCCTTCCTCTATCTTCTCAACGGTTCCGCTAACGCCTATTGGAACTAGGATCTTGTGCTTTACTACAGAGGTTTCTTGGACCGTTCCCAAGATGTCGCCCTCGGTTACCTGATCGCCCACCTTGACACTTGGGATAAAATGCCATTTCTTATCCCTCCTCAGGGGAGCGATTTTGTAACCCTTTCTAATAAACGGTCCAGTAAGCTTCCACAATTCGATCTCGGATCTCTCAAGGCCATCAAATATCTCTCCGATGAGCCCTGGGCCAAGCTCGGCTACTAACGGATTCCCCGTGTTGACTACAGGTTCTCCAGGCCTTAGCCCGCTGGTATCCTCGTAACATTGGAGGGCGACTTCTTTTCCAGAAATCCTCACGACCTCTCCTATGAGTTTCTGTTCACCGATGTAGACGACGTCTCCGATCTTGGCGTCTGAAAGACCTTCGGCTATGATCAGGGATCCGTTAATCCTCTTGATCACTCCCTCGCCTTTCGTCCTCACTCACCTCCTTTGAAGAGTATTGACGCAACTTTTTCTCGGAGAATAGGTCTAAGGGCTTCAAACCTGCTCTCGATGGTGTCGTAGAATACCCGCTTCTCCTCGGGATCTGTAACTATCATCCCTCCGATGAATTCTCCCCTTCTGAATTTTAACTTAACAGGTGGATCGAGTTCACGCACTTTCCCTTGGAGGAAATCTAAGTCCCTCTCATTAACGTAAACTATCAGCTCTTCTCCGCCTATGTCTGAGAATTCCTCGATCGCCTTTCTCAAGCTCTTTACTAGGAATTCTCGATATAGATCCGAGTCCGTAAGCATCTTTATCCTCTCTAAAGCTCTTTCAAAGACTCTCCCAATTACCTCATTTTTCGCCAAGATCACCATCTTCCTCCCATCCATTACCGCCTTCCCTAAGACTCTCCTTCTCAAAACGAGTTTCTCAGGCTCGATTTTACTACGTAATTCTTCACGGGCCTTCGCTTCCGCCGCCTCGATCATTTTCCTAGCTTTCTCCTCGGCATTTTTCAGAATATTCTCCGCCTTCTCCCGCGCCCTTTTCCAGATTTCTTCCTTTAAGGCTTGGACCGCATCAGAGCTCATGCTTCAAGACCTCCTCAGCTATCATCTTCGCGGCATCTTCGATGACCTCTTCCGGGATCGATTTTATTTTCTCAGCTTTTTCCTCATATTCCTTCAAGATCTTCTCAGCCTCTTTTTCCACCTCCTTTCTATAAGCCTCCAGCTCCTCGCGGATCTTCTCAGCGCTTTGGGTGACGCCTAATATTTGCTCAACCTTTCTCTGGGCTTCCTTCAAGATCTTCTGGGCTTTTTCTCTGGCTTCTTGGACATAGAGCATGGCTTTTTTCTCTTCAAGTAATAGTGACGCGAGGCTCATCTCGATCACCTAGATCTCGAGTCTCACGCCGATCGCGAGGCTTATCTTCTCCCTTATCTCATCTATTCTCTTCGTTAAGCCCAGTTCCGGGACGAAGGCGAAGACGGGCTCAATTCTCTCTTCTCTCATAAGCCTCGACCTCATTTCCCTAGTTAGTTCGACATATCTTTCTGGCAGTACTATGACCGAGTATCCCCCCTCCCTAATTAACTTTGTGAGAGTTGACAAGACCTCTTTATCAGTCTCCGCCCTAAATCCTTCGGCACCGGCCATCTGCCAAAGCGAAATGAATATTCTATCGCCTACGGCGGCCACCTTCAATACGTCCACCTTCCCTCCATATCAAATACCCAGGCAACTAAAATGGATTCTATTTCTGCACGAAATCCACAAAAAAGGAGGAGACGGGACAAGCTGGGATTACTTCTTCTTTTTCTTCCCCTTCTCAGAGGACTCCGTGCTCGACTGAAGATACGGCAAATAAGGATTTATTTGCCGCCCTCCCATCGAGCTTCACCCTTTTCATCTCCTTTATTTTTCGATTTTTAACCTTTACTCGACTAGGTGCTTCACGTTTCTTATTTTTTCTCCGAGTCCGGGTTTCCAAGCGACCATGAATGAATCGCCCCATGCGTTGATGAACGTGACCGCCCTACTCCTCTTCATTTTTCTGATCCTCCTATTGGCTGTGTGAGTTGGCCCGATCCAGATTAGCATGGCCTTTCTCATGGTTTTGCGTATTTGCTTGATTTGAGATAAGACTTTGTCGATCAATTCTTCCGGTGGATCTATCAACAGGAGATCGCATCGTCTTCCCTCTTCTTTGAGAAACGTCAGCGCGTCTTGCTCGATTATCTCAATCCGTCTGCATCCCCTTAGATTCAGGATCGCTGCTTCTGGATATAGGTCGACGTAGATTACCTTTCTGGCCTTCTTCCTTAACGCGAGTTTTGATAGGGCTCCGCTTCCACCGAATAGGTCGATGACGGTTTTAGGTTTGAGATGGGTCATTAGTAGCTCTGCGAGTTCCACTATTCCAGGGGTCGGGCCATACACGTATTCGTCGTCGAATATATTCAGCCACTCAATCCCCAGCTTCTCCGAGATCAGGACTACGGGAGACATGGGAGATAATCTACCGCTCTTCACTAGCCGGCTTAGCTTAATGGGCTTTGGTCTCACATTCTAAGGGTGGCGGCCGTCCCGCTTTAAAGCTGTTTTTAGATAAACTTTACGCATTCATTGTTCATCAAGTTCTTATCAGGCTGGCTTCATACATCCAGGCATGAAGCTAAGGAAATCGCTGGTGATGATCGCAATAGGTTTGATTGCGGGATCTCTGCTCACCTTAGCCGTCCTCAACCTCCAGCAACAAGAACCCCCTCAGAACCTTCCTGGAAACTGTTTCAGCTGCGAGGTCCCGGCGAGCGGCCCGGAGGAGCCCCAGCTGAATGCGCCGCGGATAGAGGAGTTCAAACAAGAGTATTCGAGGAAGAGGTGGATGGGATACGACGTTTTCCTAGCATACGAAT
>CAZAVQ010000002.1:0-24151 GCA_964488635.1 uncultured Nitrososphaeria archaeon | reverse complement strand
TGGTTTATCGGATTAGTCCAGCTCAACGGCATATCGACGGCATCCTCGGATGAGAAGGTGAGAGACGAATGGTAATTCAGTATGTAGTCTATGTGTTCGAAGGGGGTTTTGAATGCGCCGTAGCCATAGTCATAGACAGCTAGTCCTGCGATCATGACGGCGACCGCGACGAAACCAGTTAATTCAAGTATTCGAACCCACCTCCGTAGGGCTGGTTTCACGTCTTTCTTGAGATGGAGGCTTTCCACGAGGGCGTAGAATAGAAGCCCCGCTATCACGAATGGAGTGGAGGTCTTTGAGAGAAGGGCGAGTCCTAAGCTGATCCCCGAGAGGATCCACTTCCTCCTGAGTAGAAGTAAAGCGCCGAGGAGGGAGAACATTAAGGCAGGGGCGTCTAGCATGGCTATCGAGCTTATATTAAATGAGGAGACGTCGAATCCGAAGAAGAGGGAAGCGAGTACCGCGAGCTTCTTGTTCCCAGTCAGCTCATAGGCAATTAATCCGACGAGATAAACAGAGGCGGCTCCACTAAGCGTTATGAACGTCCTCCACCCATAGGGATTGTCCCCAAAAATCAGTATTCCAAGCATCATTAACGCCTTCGAGAGTGGTGGGTGCTCGTTGTTCGCAGCCCATCCCTTAAGCATATTCCTAACCGCCGGAATATAATGTGCCTCATCGAAGATGAATCCGCATTTGCCGCCATCGATTGGCGGATTTGTGCACTCTTCCGGCGAAAGCTCTGGCCAGGGATAAGGTATTATGATCAATTTTAAGACGACTATGGTGAGCGTTATCAGGGCGAGCCAGAATTTTAGATTTCTAAACAGATTCGATTTAAGGAAGTGTTTCGGCCTCAGGAACACCCCTCATCACCTTTTTAGATCCATAGTAAACCTCTAAAAGCATTATGAAGAGGAAAATGGCCCTCAAGATCGCGAAATTCTGGGGAAGCGCTCCGAATTTGAGGGGATCATATGTCTGGAACCAAGTCAATAGGATCGCAGCATTTGAAAACTCGAATAAGAAATATGAATAAGGAATTCTACCCATCGTGGCCAGGAATGGGAGAAGCCAGATCGCCATCTGCGGCGTGAAGACATAGTTGGTAAGTAGAAAAACAGATAGCAACATGAAACTTTCAGCGTAAATGTCCTCGACCTCTGATAAGTAGACCTTCAATAGGCCATAACATAAGAGGATTACGCTGAAGATCTTCGCGGTATCCCATGAAGTCTCGTCGGGAAAGAGCGCGATAAACCACGCGTTCTCTAACCCCCATTTGGCGTGATAAAGATAAGTACTGTCTATGAATCCGGGATTGAGTAGCCACAGTATTAAATTTACCGCGGCGAAGCAGCCTAAGGAAATGACCGCATATATCAGCTTAGATCTCCAGCCCCTGATGCGGATTAACAGGAAGGGTAGGAGGATGAGGTTTACGATTTTTGCTAAGGCTGTGAGAGAGAAGGTGAACGCTGAGAGATGGTAGCGCTTTTTCGTGAAAAGATATATTGACGCTATCAGTAGCGAGGCGAAGATCACGTCGAAATTGTAGATCATGAAGATTATCATAGACGGGCTTAATGCGAGGAATATGAGCAAGAACTCGAAGCCTATACCCCTCTCAGAGGCGATTCTCAGACTTACCTCAATAAGCAGTAGATAGAAAGCGAAGCTCAAAACCCCGAAGACCGTATAGTAAGTCTTTAGGTCGTTCGCCAAGGCCGAGATATAAGTCACGAGCCCTGCAAGCGGTGGATACTCAAATCCGAAATCAAAGTATGGGACCTTCGCCCCCCATTCGAAGAACCTATGCCAAAAAGATACTACATCAGAGTATAGAAATCCCTGTAGCGAGGGGTTGTGAATGAGATAGGAGAAGAGAAAGGCGCTTACTCCGGCTAAGTAAATAAGCTTCCTATCAATCTTCATCTGATCACCTACTTAACCGCTTACTCACATAAGGCCCGTCTCTGACATATCCGTGCCTGTAATAATATTTCCTGACGCCGACGCCGCTTATCACCACGACCTTCTTAGCATCAAGCTCTTCCACGGCTATCCGCTCCGCCTCCCTCAACAACCTGGATCCAAATGATCTATGCTGTAATGCATCCATCTTTCGATCCCTTTCACCCACGGGGACCATCCTGCCGTATACGTGGAGTTCTCTGACCAAGGCGGCTCCCTCAAGCTCACTTCTCAGGATTCTACCCGGACTTCGGAGCCTTATGAATCCTATCAATACGTCGTTAGAAACGTCTTCATAGGAGATGAAGTATTCAAGTCCTCTCGATGCCTCATATTTCCTCACGATTAACTTAACATTATCAAAATCGACTAGGACTCGCTCTCGGAGCCACCTATGCCCCGCCTCCCTACACCTAATACATCTACATCTCTTCCCTCTCTCCATTAGATGTCTTTCAACGGCTTCTCGGAGGTTCGCGACCTTATTTCCCGCTGCCGCGATCCTTAGGGGTATCTCCCTCTGAATTCTCTGGATCCGGACATAGGGTGGTGTGGATTCAAGCCACCTCGATAGTAGTTGGATTAATTCTTCGTCGGTGTAGGGCTTGTAGAGGCCCTTCTTCCATAGCTCGTGGAGTTTCGTCCCGGGTAGGACTAAGGTCGGGTAGATCTTGATCATATCAGGTCTGAAATCGGGTTCATCCCAGAGTCTCCTATACATCTCCAAGTCTTTTTCAAGATCCGATCCTGGGAGATTCGGCATTAGGTGATATCCGACCTTAAAGGCTAGGTCTTTGAGATCTCTCGTGGCCTCTACGACATCTTCTACCGTATGCCCCCTATTAACGATCCAGTAGATCTCATCGTCAATCGCTTGGACCCCAAGTTCAACCCTAGTAACTCCGAGTTCTAGAAGCCTTTGGGCTTGACGCGCCTTGGCCCAGTCCGGCCTCGTCTCGACGGTTATCCCGGAGACCCTATGTCTGGGAGCCTGCTCGGCGATAGTTAACGCCCCTTCAAGCGATTTGGAGTCTCTTCCATTAAGGGCGTCGAGGCATCTTTTAACGAACCACCTCTGGTACCCCCAGGGCAAGGCGCTAAAGGTCCCAGCTATGAAAATGAGCTCGACTTTATCGACTTGGTGTCCCATCTTCTCGAGCTTCCCAATCTGATTCTTGACCTGCATAAATGGATCGTAATCGAAGACGCTGGCGGACTTGATTGCCTCCTCCTCTCCCGTATAGCTTTTTGGGGCGTCTATTCCCCCTGGGCAATATATGCAACCTCCATGAGGGCAGGAGCGCATGGGGGTGACTATGGTTATCACACTTACCCCGGAGATGGTCTTCACGGGCTTCTTCATCAAAATCCTTCTTAACCCGTCCCTCAGCTCTCTAGGGGCGTTTTCTAAGATCTCTATATTGGAGGGAACCTTACTTAGCCTGAATTCCCGGGAGATCATTAGTTTTATCCTATCGATATCGCGGCCTCCGCGTTCTAAGATAAGCCTAGCAGCCTTCTTGCAAGCCTCCCTAAATCGTCCCTCCTCAATTAGCATCCGCGTCACCGGAGGAATGTATTCTCTTCGCTTTAAGTCTCACGACCGAGGTCTACATGCTAAAATATTTAGGAATACGTGATCTAGGGCTGAGGATGCCCGAATATTGGTTTAAATACGGAGTAACTGAGGTCTCGCTCGAAGTTCCCGAGGAGATCTCTCAGAGAAAGATAGAGGTCAAAGAGGTCGAAATAGCCGAAGGGATTTGGAGGGAGCTACGCTCATTCGCACATGAAGTTGGGAGGGATGCAGGAGCCGGGCGGGTCGCGATACTATACGATCACGTTGATGAAGATCTCTCCCTCTCTATCCTACGACACGTGATAGATTCATTGCTGGATGATGGGCGGGAAGTGACCCTGTTGATCTCCTACTGGAGGCTTCCACCCAAGGTCGGGGCAGATCACGCAAGAGAATGTCTGAAAAGACACGGCATCCCCGTTAAAGCCGTAGAGGCGCGGGAATCGGAGAAGATATCATTTAACGGCTTAACCGTCTCAAAGGAGTTCCTCGAGGCTTCTGCTAGAATAGTGATCACGACGTCTGAGCTACATGGATTATTGGGGAAGGCTTCCTTTGAAGAGGCGCTGGCACTTGGAGGACTATTCCAGGCGGAATTCGACAGCGACCCCAGAGAGTTCATCAAAGAGGTATGCGAAAGGTTTTCCTCGGAAGCTCCCTTCCAAGTCATAACCCAGTTAAATGGAAGGGTATACTATGGGGAGGCGGATAACGTTGGAAGAGAAGTATCGAGGGCTTTAGAACACTCGACGATCTCGGTTGATGACGCGGAGATGATCATAGCCGGTGGAGGCGGATATCCAAGGGATTCGACTTTTCAAAGCATTCTTCACCTATTTGGTCTCCTCCGGGAATCGGTGGTCGAGGGAGGGCTCATAGGAGTGGTCGCTGAGTGCAAGGAGGGGCTAGGGTCTGGGGAGCTCCTTGAAGCCCTTTTGAGAGGTGGTGGACGGGGCTTAGAGGCGGAGGCGATAAAGCTCGTCAAAGACGTTATGGAGAATAGGCGGATAGCGCTCACATCGACTCTTCCAAAGGCGATCTTGAAAGATCTGTTGAATATAAGGGGGTTTGACGTCCCCCAAGAACTCCTGACTTACGGAGTCAGGCTATATGGTAAAGACATGAAGCTGCTGGTCCTCGAGAGACCTGTGATAAAGCCTGTTAGAGGGCAAATATCGGGACAAAGCTGAGGATGATCATAGCGAAGACGGCGGCGAAGGCGAGCTTTCTCCCCCGAGAAAGTGGAGATACCTCGTCCAGGGGGGGTATATCTCTGGCCCCGGACATCAGGAGTAGGAGCAGCAAGGCGAAGAGGAAGTAGCCGCTGATAGCCAAGACTGCGAGCGAGATGTAATTCGCGATCTTGTACTGCCGCGCGCTGAGGACGCTTCTGAAGATCCTCCCACCGTCTAGCTGCCAAATAGGGAAGAGATTTGCCGCGGTTATGAGGAAGCCGAGCCAGGCCGCGAAGCCTATGCTGGTGAGAACGGGGACCATGCCGGGTCTATAGAAAACCAGTTGCAATAGGCTGAGTAACAACGGTGAGGGGAGATAGGCGACGTTCATGCTCGGGAGCTTTGCTTCGGGAACCCAAACCGCCCTCTGGAAGGCTAGAACCGCGACCACTATGCTGACGAGGAAGCTGACCAAAGGCCCGCTGAACCCTATATCGAACATGTCATCTCGGTTTATCATGGGTTCCTTCTGGAAGATTACTGCCCCGAAGGTTGGGAGGAAGAGGGGTATCCCCGGGATGAAATACGGTGGGGTGGCCTCTATTCCGCTCTTCTTCGCCGAGAGTATGTGGCCAAATTCGTGCAATCCTATTATGAACATTATCGAAGCCGTGTAGAGAATGGTTTCTAAGATCCTATTCGCTAATCCCATTCCCCAAGATCTCAGGAATCCGTCTACCGCCACGATTCCTAGGGTTGCGATGAACAAGTAGAGCGGGAGCCTTCTGAACTTCAGGAATGGGGCGACGGGTTCCTGATACTTGAAGATTCTAATAGCTACTTTCTCATCACGCCATCTCGCGGTTGGAAGAAATCCCAGCTGCCTTAAATCCCTGTAAAGCTTCCTAAAATCTTCCTTTATCTCGCGCTCAGAGATTATGAAAGTGAGGAGTCCAGCCTCATAGAATACGTCCTCGACCGTGAAATACCTCTCAACCACCAGCTTAATCTCATCTAATCTATCGTAATAAGTCTCCAAGCCACTTCTGAGATCTAATAGCCTGATTTAACTTTTTCCGGATCTCCCCAAAACCGCAAAAATAATATGCGAAAAAGACCCCTGCCAAACTATGGAGTTCATAGATAGGCCGTGCAGGTATTTTCGAAAACCCGGGCCGGAAAATACGGAAGCCGTAATAGAGGCTGTGGCCAGGAGGCTTGAAGGGGAGCGGATCAGGTGGGTCGTCGTGGCGAGTACCTCCGGAAAGACCGGGGTGAGGTTCGCCGAGGCGTTGAAGGGAAAGGCAGACGTGGTGGCAGTCTCGCATGAGAGGATGAGGTCGAAGCTCAAGGAAGAGATAGGGCGGCTTGGGGGAATCGCCTTAGACGAAACTCATCTGCCGCTTCATAAGCGGGGAATGGACAAAATAAGGAACACCCTCTATACGCTCGGCCAAGGATTCAAGGTCGCCGTCGAAGTAATCTTAATCGCAGCCGATGAGGAGATAATAAAACCTAGGGAAGACGTAATAGGGGTTGGCGGAACCGGGAGGGGGGCTGATACCGCCATAGTCGCGAAAGCGACTACAACAAAGGATATTCTCGGCGCCGATCCCAAAGACAGATTGGAGATCAGAGAAATCATCGCCATGCCCGTGAAGAAGAAGTGGTGGGAGTGATTTCAAAGATTTTATTAATGATTTATATCGAGTGATCTGTGATGGTGAGCCGCGCAAACGCGCAGACTTTTCGAATTCGTGAGGCATCTCTAGACGATATATCGAAGGTTATGATGATTAATCGCATATGCCTTCCTGAGAACTATACCTACTTCTTCTTCGAGTCAATTCTCAGAAACTATCCGAAGTCATTCTTAATAGCGGAAGTCGACGGGGAAGTCGCAGGATACGTCATGTGTAGAGTGGAGCGGACGCTTTCAAAATTCGAGAGGCTAAGTTTTAAGAAAGTTGGACACATAATCTCGATCGCGGTCCTCCCGGAGTATAGGAGGAGGGGGCTCGCAAAATCCCTTCTCGAAAACGCCCTTAGGGCTCTGAAGGAAAACTATGGATGTGAAGAAGCATATCTTGAGGTAAGGGTATCGAATTCGGCCGCGATCTCCCTTTACAAGAAATGCGGCTTCATAGCCGTAAAAATATCAAAGAGATATTATATCGACGGCGAGGACGCATATGTAATGGCGAGAAAGCTTTAGCCTCCTCATCCCTCGGAGAATAGGTTGCCGGATTTAATTTTCACGAGTAAAATACTGACTTCGTTAGGCTCGGTTGATAGCTCCCCGCTAAATCTGATCTTTCCTGTTATCCTGTTGACATGGGCGAATTTGGCCTCGGGGACTTTATCCAACTTACAGAAGTAGATTACGGGCGTTAGTGACGCGATCATCGTCATGAAGCTGAAAGCTATTTTCTTCTCCTCGTCAACGTTGATCATCGGGGAACGCATCGAAGACGTTATGAGGATTAATTCCTCAAAACTTGATACCTCGATTTTAAGCGGCGTGGTTTCGTGTTTATCCATCTCACGTCATAGTGGCTGGGCTCAGATATATCTCTATCCCCTGAAAACCTCTAGGTTTGGGATGATCTTCGTGGCCTCTTCTAGGTCCTTGTGGCTGTCCACGCTCATCCAAACGCAGGAATAGAATAGGTGAGCCTTCAACTTCCTCTCTTCAGCGAGCTTAGGAAACGCCGTTCTCTCGATATCCCCCCGTTCCGGGAGATAATCGAAGATCTTACGTTTGAAGGCGTAGACGCCGGCGTTTATCCAATACTCGGTTATCTTCGGCTTCTCCGTAAATGATTTTATCACCCTCGTTTTCGGATCGAAGTTGACGATTCCGAAGGGAGACGGTAAGCCGACCAAGGCCATTACCCCTATGATGTCTCCCCTGAGATCCGCGAGTAACTCCATTGGATTTAAATCGGTTAATACGTCGCCGTTTAACGCTATAAATACCTCATCAGTCCTAAGAAGGTGCTCGGCGTTTTTCAACGCTCCAGCGGTCCCAAGGGGTTCTTCTTCTAGGGCATAACTAACCCTTACGCCGTAGTCTCCTCCATCACCGATCTTCTCTATAATCTTCTCCTTCAGGTATCCGGCACATATGACGATCTCATCGACTCCAAAGTGTTTTAGCCACTTAATCTGCCACTCGATGATCCCCCTTTCACCAACCGGGAGAAGCGGCTTCGGCAGGGTGTCGGTAAGAGGTTTCAGTCGTTTCCCATATCCTCCGGCAAGTATCACCGCCTTCATCGAACCAAAAATTGTTAATGCGATTTAAAATCATTTTACCGTCTCAGAAACCGGACCCTAGGTCCAGTTGCTGTATCTTCAACTATTACGCCGAGTTTTTCGAGTTTGTTTCTGATGTCATCGCTTATGTCGTAGAGTCTTCTTTTACGCAGCTCCTCTCTGATGCTGAGTAGTATGTCCAAGATCTTTGCGACATCAGCCGGATACTCAGCCCCTTTAGGCGTATAATCTTGGAGTAGGCCCAGGACTCTAGAGAGCTCTAATATCCCATCATAATATGCTTTCAGGGTTTCGATTTCATATGTGGATTGGGTCGTCAAATAGGCGTTGGCCGCTCTTACGAGTCTGCGGATTTCCGCCAGAGCTTTAGGGGTGTTAAAATCGTCTTCCATGGCCTTTATGAAGCTCTTTCTAGCATCCTCTACCTCCGGGGGTGATTTCCCACCTGGTTTTGCATCTTCAAGTGATTCGTGGAGTTGATCTAAGGTTTCTCTGATTCTTATGAGGTTCGTTTCTGCCTGTTTTAGGGATTCTTCGTTGTAGTCTATCTGGCTTCGATAATGCGCTGAGAGTATGAACATCCTTATCACGTCGGCTTCATATTTTTTCAACGCGTCCTTAATTGAGATGAAGTTTCCAAGGCTCTTACTCATCTTCTCCCCGTTTATCGTGAGGAAGCCCGTGTGAATCCAATATCTCACGAAGGGTTTCTTCCCAGTATATGCCTCGGCCTGAGCTATCTCATTTTCGTGATGAGGTAGGATTAGCTCCTGTCCGCCTCCATGTATATCTATTTGCTCGCCGAGGTATTTCATCACCATCACGCAGCACTCGATGTGCCAGCCTGGGAACCCCTCACCCCATGGGCTATTCCACTTGAGGAGATATCCTCTCTCTGCCTTCTTCCAGAGGGCGAAGTCCGCCGGATTCTTCTTTCGGGGATCAGGCTCGATTCTATGCTTCATCAGTTCCTCGTATTTTATTCCGGATAATTTGCCGTAATCCGGAAACGTGGAGACATCGAAATACACGCTTCCATCGACCACGTAAGCGTGTCCCTTTTCAATCAACCCCTTTATCATCTCTATCATATCTAAGATGTGCATCGAGGCCCTAGGCTGGATATTGGGTCTCCGGATCCCAAGCGCGTCCATGTCTTGAAAGAAGGAGAACATGTACTTGTCGACGAGTTCCATGGGCTGAAGCCTCTCCCTTCTGGCTCCCTCGATCACCCGGTCCTCGCCCGTCTCCTCCCTGAGATGCCCCACATCCGTGATATTCCTAACATAAAACACCCTGTAACCATAATATTCAAGAAACCTAATTATCGCGTCGAAGGCGATATAGGTCCGCGCATGGCCTAAATGGGCCACGTCCTGAACGGTCGGTCCGCAGACATACATCCTAACTAAATCGGGTTGAAGAGGTTCGAAAATTTCCAGCTTCCTCCCCAGCGTGTTAAATACTTTAATCGGCATTCGGCGGACATCCAGCGCATCTCTGGATATAAACCCTATGCCCGGGGTGGGGAAAAACTTATAAATAAAAACCCTGCCACAAAAGGCAGGGGGTATAAAAAAGTTTAGGGGGAGAGATCAGATTTGGCGTCTGTAAGAAGGTCTAGAATTTGGAAAGAGGGGATGATATGTCCGGAATGCGGCAACGATGTACTAGTGTATGATCCGAAAAGCGGTGAAATAAGTTGCCCGAGTTGTGGTTATGTCGTCCAAGAAAGGGGCGTAGACAGAGGCCCTGAATGGAGAAACCTAGATGAGGAAGAGGATAGGAGTAGGGCCGGCGCTCCTCTTTCAATAATGTATCGCGATCACGGCCTCTCAACCGTAATCGATAGAATAGATGAGGATGCGACCGGAAGAAGGCTTCCAAAGGAAACTAGGGAAAAATTGTTAAGGCTGAAGAAGCTGGATGCGACATCGCAGGTCAGCGCGTCGGAGGCCAGAAACCTGCAACAAGCTGTAAACATACTCCAAATCTACGTGGATAAACTACACCTAAGCCAGGCGATCGCCGAACGCGCCATGCTAATTTACAGAAAAGCATTGAAAGAGGGTCTCGTTAGAGGGCGTTCGATCAGGTCGATCATGGCCGCGGCCGTCTACGCGGCGTGCAGGTTAATGGGTGCTCCAAGGGATTTAAGAGAGCTGGAGAAAGCATATCCAATAGTTAAGAGGAAGACGATCGCTCAAGGCTACAGGCTTCTCTTAAAACACCTCAACCTGAAAGTTCCTGTAGCGGATCCGGCAATATATCTCAACAAGATAGCATCCAAAGTCGGTCTTGAACAAGAAACGGTCCAAGAAGCTTTGAAGATACTACAAGAAGCCCATAAAAAAGGCGCGACCATAGGTAAAGATCCTGTCGGAATGGCCGCAGCAGCGCTTTATATGGCGTGTCAAGAGAGGAATCAGCCTATAACTCAGAAAGATATAGCGCGGGCGGCTGGTGTGACCGAAGTTACAGTTCGAAATAGGTTTAAGGGCTTAAAGGAGGTCCTTGAGGAGCAAACTGTGCACTAGCTGCTTCAGAGAATTTCTATGTTTTCTTCGAGCAAGCCCATCGATAACAGAATTTCTTTCACTTTTTGTCTATGATCTCCCTGAAGGATTATCGTATTATTCTTCACAGTTCCCCCAGAAGCGCAGGCGGCTTTCAATTTCTTCGCCAGCTTGTGTAGATCTTCTGTTCCGTTGTCTAGTCCCTCAATAATAGTTACGGGTCTGCCCCATTTCCTAGTCTCCAATTTTATCTTTATCCTCTGTTGTTCCCGGCTTATCGTACTGCAAACGCAAATCGACTTCGGTAAGCCGCAGACTGGGCAGATCTCCTCCATTACCTACCTCCTTTCATTTCTCTTAGGATATGAGGGTTATATAAATTTGCCCTTAACTTTTTTGCAAAAGCCTTGTGGGCTGGTTATTAGGTAAGCCTGTGATAACCAATATTTTTGAAAAATATAAAGCCAATAGATCTTGTGAGAATGGAGGTCGACCTGGATTTCATAGTTTCTATCACCTCTAAACTCGTTAGGATTAATTCTGAGAACCCCCCGGGAAGGGAGGAGGAGATAGCGAGCTTTGTGTCGGAAAGGCTTGCAGAATTAGGTTTTAAGGCGTTTGTGGATAAATTCAGGGGTCGGGCGAACGCCGTTGGAGTTTACCGGAGAGGTAGCGGGCCTAGATTGCTCTTAGTAACCCACCTCGACACGGTTCCAGCTGGAAGGAGGGAGAACTGGAGCTTTCCACCCTTCGATGGGGTGACAGCTAACGGGAGGATATACGGCCGAGGCGCCGTCGACGCTAAGGGCCCGTTGGCATCCATGTTGGGGGCCGTGAAGGTGTTGGCGGATTCTGGTTGGGAGATGCGGGGGGAGCTAGTTCTGGCGGCGGTCGCTGACGGAGAAGGCGATTTAGAGGGTGTTAAGCGTCTCCTTGCAAGAGGGGTTAACGCGGATTCGGCGATAATCGGGGAGCCAACGGGTCTGAGGGTGTGCATAGCTCAGAGGGGTAGGCTATTATTGTCGGTAACTTTCTTGGGTAGAAGTTCTCACGCAGGTCTCCCAAACCTAGGAGCTAACGCGCTACAAGCGGTCTCCGAATTCGTTCTGAAACTCCATGAGTTTCCCCGGGAATTTTCCGAATCACATCCGCTCCTAGGCCCGCCCAGTCTGGCGCCGACGATCATTACGGGAGGATCTGGGGACAGCGTGATCCCGGATCACGTGGAGGTCTTAGTAGATCGGAGGGTACTTCCAAATGAAAAGATCGATAGCGTAGTCGAATCACTCGCGAGGTTAGCGGGAAAGATCGGTAACAGATTAAACGCAAAAACCGAGGTGAAGGTTAAGAGGTGGATTCCACCGGCTGAGACGCAACCAGACGCCGAAATAGTTCGTAAAGCTTTGAAAGCAGTATCCGAGGTCGTGGGAACGAGATCCGAGCCGGCAGGCTATCAAGGCACTTGCGGTATGAGCTTCCTGGTAAATGAGGAAAGGATTCCCTCCGTGATATTCGGGCCGGGAGATCTCAGGCGAGCTCACGCGGCGGATGAATGGGTATCGCTCGCAGAATTGGAGACCGCGGCTAAAGTGTATTACAGGATGATATCCTCGTTACTAGGTCTTGGGACCTAGGCTCCTTCCTCGTATCTCCGCTTCTTCTCCTCGTATTCATCCCTGTCCATTTTAATTCTCGCCGGAACTCCGACGACAACCTTATTCTCCGGGACGTCCTTTGTGACGATCGCCCCCGCCGCGACGACCGCTCTCTCCGAAATCCTGATACCAGCCATTAGGATGGCGCCGGCGCCGATCACCGCGCCTCTCTCTATTCTCACTCCGGAGAGCCTTCTACTCAGGGGGTAGCGGTCATTAGTGACTATTGCGCATGGCCCTATGAAGACGTCGTCTTCGACTACGGTGAGGTGGGGTAGGTAGACTCTCGACTGTATATTTACGTTGGATCCTATGATGACCGCGCCGTCGAGCTGGGTGAAACTCCCTATTCTAGTGTTCGATCCGATTTTGGATCCCTCCCTTATCATCACGCCGTGACCCGTCTCAACTACATCACCCATCTGCACTTCCTCGTAGATTATGGTCTGACTCCTGATGACGCATTTGGATCCTATTCTCGATCCTAGACTAAGGGCGTCGAGTTCCTCGATTCCCCTCGGATTACGCAGTAGCTTGCTCTTCTTCGGGTATCCGATGTAAACCTGCTGATCAATTATCGTCCCATCTCCTATGAAGCTCTCGCCAAGGATCACCGAGGGACCCAAGACCTCTCCCAAGATCTTCGCCTTCTTGGATATGAAACCACCCATCAAAGCCACGCGTAAAAACGCGATGTGAAATACTTAATTTTTTGTTTAGAATACTCCCTCAACGATGACGTCTAAATCACTGATAAAAAACATCGATGATCTGATTCGACGTCGACGTGGCAAAGCCGCTTCTCTGAGGAGGGCCGCGTTAAAAGCCGTGGAGTCCGGGATAAAGAGCGTTATGCCGGAAAACTTCATGAAGAAACTGAAGCTCCGCGGCAGCGTTCTCACGGTGGATGGGTATAAAGTAGATTTGAAGCGGTTTGATGAAGTAGTGGTCCTCGGGGCCGGTAAGGCGGCCGTGGATATGGCGAGATACGTTGAACGGCTTTTATCGAAATACATCTCACGCGGTCTCATAGTGGTTCCAAAGGGCTTACACGAAGGACATGGCCTCAAGAGGATAAAGGCCGCTCCATCAACTCATCCGCTCCCAAGCGATCTCGGATTAAAAGCCGCACGTCAGATGCTCGAATACGCGGAAGAGGTGACGGAGAAGACTTTGGTCATATTCCTCCTCTCAGGCGGAGCCTCAGCCCTCCTACCACTTCCCGCTCCGCCCCTAACCCTACAGGATAAGATCGAGGTTACAAAGCTCCTCTTGGAGAGCGGCGCGACTATACATGAGGTCAACGCGGTGAGAAAGCATCTATCGGAGATTAAGGGCGGGTGGCTTGGAAAGAGGCTGGCCCGCGGCAGAGTGTTCTCACTGATATTGTCCGATGTCGTGGGGGACGACGTAGAGACTATAGGATCTGGCCCAACGGCCCCGGATCCGACCACCTTTAGAGACGCATACGATATTCTAAGGAGATACGGTATCTGGGAAAGAGTTCCCGAATCGGTAAAAGAGCGGATCTCGATGGGGTTGGAGGGGAAGGTGGAAGAGACCCCGAAGCCCGGAGACCCCGCCTTCAAGAGGATAACGAACCTGGTCATCGCGGGAATAGGGGATGCCTGCGCCGCGGCCGCGAGATATCTCAGGACCAGGGGCTTTAGATGCACTCTCTTAACGAGGTTCATGGAGGGGGAGGCCTCTCAGATAGGCGTCTTCTTCTCCGGGATTCTGAGAGAGCTCTCAGAGAAAAAGGGTAAACACGCCGTGATCTGCGGCGGAGAGACGACCGTGACGATTCGAGGATCCGGGATAGGCGGGAGAAACCAAGAACTCGCGTTAGCCGCCTCGATAAAGATGAGGCGGTTGAAGAATTGCTGCCTCGTCAGCGTCGGAACAGATGGGGTCGATGGGATATCGGAGGCCGCGGGGGCCATCGTCGACTCGGAGACATATCAGGACGCCATTAAGATGGGGTTAAACCCCGTTGAGTTCCTGAGAAATAACGATTCTAACACGTTCTTCAATAAGGTCGGTGGCGCGATCTACACAGGTCCCACGGGAACAAACGTCGGCGATCTAACGATTCTACTGAAATGCTGACCCCGCGGAATAGCTTAAATTCTAGGTTTCGTGACCAATTCTGGGCAGGGAAAGCCAATGACGCTTGGATCCCTGATAGATTGGATCTACGGGAATCTATTCTGGTTTGCCTTGGCGGTATTGATAGTTATAATCCTCTATACGATCTATAATTCGCTGGAGAAGGGCTAGTGGAAGATGAGCTTCCTAAGGAACTCCGACGCCGCCTTCGTCAGAAACCTCTTCAAGAGATACTACCACGAGAAAGCCGGGGACTTATTCATCCCGGATAAACTGCCCGAGCGGGAGTTCGGGTATTTCCCCTTTGGAGATAAGATGATGGTCAGGCATCTGAGCTTCTCATCCCCCGAAGAATTAAGGGAACTGGTATCACAGAAGGTCCCGCTTCACATCTATCACTCCGCGGCATTCTACAAGTATCCAAGAGCCCCGATGGAAGAGAAGGGATGGATCGGCGCGGAGCTGATCTTCGACATAGATGCGGATCACCTGAAGACCCCGTGTAAGAAGAGCCATGACTTCAAGATCTGTAGAAACTGCCTAGTAGAATATCCTGTGAACCTCGATCGCTGTCCAGAATGCGGTGGGCCGCTGGAGAAAGTTGAGTGGGTCTGTGAGAAATGCTTGGAAAGCGCCAGAGAAGAGGCTAGGAAGTTATTGGACATTCTCGAGAGGGACTTTGGATTCGAAAAAATACACATGGCGTTCTCCGGGAACAGGGGATACCACATCGTGGTCAAGGATCGAGAAGTATTGGATTTGGATCAATCTGAGAGGAAGGAGATCGTGGACTACATCACCGGAACAGGGCTCGACGCGAAGTTCCTCAGCCTCGATAGGCGGAAAATAAACCTCGACTACGCCCCAGACCTAGGGGATCCGGGCTGGAGGGGGAGAATAGCCCGCTCGGCCATAGAGATCTTGATGACCTATGACGGCGAAGCGCTTTACGAACTAACAGGAGACGAAAAAGCCTATCAGGTCGTCGAGGAACTCGAATCCATTAAGGAGAGCTGGTCTGAAAAACTTCCATGGAACCTACTAAGGCCGTCGACGAGGAAGTTCCTAGTAGAGGCGGCAAAAGAACACGCGGCATCCCACATAGACGTAGTCGTCACCCAAGATATCCACAGGCTCCTAAGACTCGGAAACTCGTTGAATGGGAAGACGGGGCTCATGGCCAAGGTCTTCGACCCCAACGGCCTCGACGACTTCGATCCAACCGCAGATCCCGTGGCCCTACCGATGGACGAGGAGATCCACGTGAAAATAATTCGATCGCATGAGCTCCAACTGGCGGGATTCAAGCTTCCGCCGACAAAGAAAAAGATCGTTAAACTTCCCCTCGCAGCCGCCACCCTCCTCCTCTGTAGGGGGGTAGCGACGCTTCCTTAGTTCTGCTCCATAAGGCTTTATTAGATCTTAGTGGATCTAAGGATAGTTGACGGAGGATGTCCGATAACCCCGAGAAGGCCGTATATGACGTGCTAAATGAGCTGTGGAGAAAGGAGCTTGAGAGCGAGGACCTTATCAAGCTCCCAGAGGACCTCGCCCAGAAATTGAGGGAATATATCGGGAGCATAAAGCACTATCTCAAAGTTTCGGATAAAGAGACTTTATCAGCTGAGATTAAGGAAGCGACAGTCGAGGCCGTTTCGAGTCTCGTTAAGGAGTTATTCGAGCTCAGGCTTAGGAAGATACTTCGACATGCCTTAAACAATACGCAGCCTGAAAATTTATTCCGTTTTGAGATGAGGTTCTATCCAAGCCTCCTCAAGCTAATCCAAGACTACAGGGAGAACGTTGAAGAAATGGCCGCGGCCATAGCCTACCAAGACTGGGAGCAGGTGAAAACGCGCTATGAGGTCGTCTCGTTCCTCAAAGACGTCGATCAGATAATCGGCCCGAATCTAGAAGTATATGGTCCCTTCAAAGCCGGAGACGTAGCCGCTCTCCCAGAAGAAACCGCGAGGAACCTAGAATTAGCGGCGGTTGTCAGGATAATTAGGGTGCTTGAGCCAAAGATCTAAGGTTAGTATATACCTCCTCGCCCTCGATTGAAAGCAATATAGATCCAATCATCATCTGCTTAATCTGGCCGGTGAACGGCGTCAAAATTTTTAGATAATTCTTCTTCAAGCTGAATCCCATCAATAAACCTATGCCAGCAAATATGTCGTTCAGATCATATAGATAGCTCAAGATTCCGACGCCTTTCTTCGCGATTTCCTCTAGTCCCTCGGCCCCAGTCGAGGTGATAATTAGATCGGATTCTTCTGAAAAATCTTCGATGATCTTTCCGATATATGACGAGATTTCCCTAGGATCCTTTTTCCCGTTAATGGTTTCTATGTTGATCCAAGTTATTGGAATTTTCCTTATCGCGGATTTTCTCAAGAATCGATTATACGCTATCTCCCGGAGTTTCTTCCTCGATGCCTGCTCCCTCTTCCTGACCTTAAATGGCGGCGGCAATTCTTCATAGGATACGCCGAGTTCTCCGCACGCTGACTTTATTTCGCTCGGAAGCTCGCCTATTGAGGCTAAGAAATCCGGTTTTATAACGGTTAAAAGCCGTAGTTTATGATCCACGGCGGCTTTTCCAGAGATCCACCCATCGAAATCCCCTGAAACGCTTACGCCGCGATAGCTTTCCCTTATTTTTCTGACTAAGATTTCAGCTGCTTTTATGTGTCTCTCGGCGAGGGGTGTTGGTGAGGTGAATCCGACGGCCTCTCCGAATTCCATTCTGAGGTAGGATACGTCTGGTATGGGAAACCTAAGCGACGTATATCCTATCGTTGTTGGTGGACAGATATTTGATTGCCCAAGGTCTAAATCCAAGTAAATCGCGGAGCCAAATTTCTTGACGAGCGCGTTGAGGAGAAACGTGGCCAGACTTGTTTTCCCGGAATCTACGCCCCCGTAAACGCAGACGCAGGACGGTTTTTCAGCGACTTTCTCGGCGAAGCTCCGCCACTCCCCTGGAATAGTGTCTCCCTCGATTATCTCGACGCCGCCTTCCTCTCCATAGGTACAATCTATTAACGAATCATCGTCTGCGTGAATGGGTCTAGACCTCCAGCTCTTAATGACGAGTCTCTTCTTGGGTGAGATAGGGCAGCCTAGGACCGAGGCCTTTCCCTCGACGAGGAGGGCGGAGGCGGGTCCGTGGAGGATTAGAGTATGGCCTTTCTTTATCTCGAATCGCGGCATAAGCTATGTCCCCCTATCTGAGTTTTAGGAAATTCTTAAGCGTGAGTATGAGGGCGGAATATTCATCCTTACTCATGCCCTTCACCTTAGGTATCAACCCCTTCCTCGTAAACGATTCATCGCTTATTATTATTGTGATGCCTTCTTCGCCTTTTAAACACTTCTCGAATTCCCCAAGTATCCTTTTAACCATCTGCAAATCCGATGCGGCTCCCAGTAGGAGATATCTTTTCTCAGCTTCTTTATGCGCTCTCATGAACCGCTTCACATCATCGACTAGGTCTTCGATGAAGCCATATCTCCTGCTCTTGATTATCTTACCGTCCAACAGGTAAACAGCGCCCATGCTTTTCCCGGGATCCACCGCGATGATTACGAGTTCATAGCTTGAGCCGACGATCGTCAACTCCACAGCTTTCTCAACGAGTTCCTCTATCGAGTCGAAATCCTCCTTGTATAACACCTTACCCCGATCCAGCTCCGGGAATTCATCTCTACGGGTGATCACGACCTCGACATCCAGCGGAAGATCCCCGGGATCCGCGACGTGAACTACATCCACGTTGTAGGCCGATGCCAACCTCTTAACGGCGCTCGCCAAGCGGAGATCCAAAGTCACCAATCCAATTCTCGGTCTGCTGTACGTCAAATTCACGCCCAAATTTTAGGGATACTGGGCTCTAATATTTATTAAAGGCGTTGGAGAATCACCGCATAGAACCTAACGGATTCGAGAGAGTGGGAATCTATGGGGCGTAGGCGTAGGAAAATAATCAAGAAGGTGATCAAGCCTCTTCCAAAGGTATTCACCTGTCCAATATGCAACGAACAGGCTGTAACAGTCTATCACGAGGAGGGAGCGGAATACGCGAAAGTAGTCTGCGCGAATTGTAAGGTAAGCGCTGAGGTTAGGTGGCTTCCATCCTACATGCCAGTCGACGCATATGCCGAGTTTTATGATATAGTTACCGGAGCGAAGAAGCCTGTACAGGTCACAGCGGAGGTCTCAACTGAAGTTTCTAAAACAGAGGAAGACGTGGAGTCAATTAGTAGTTCTGAATCCGATTTAATACAAGGTGAAACTCATGAAGCATCTGAAGATCGGAAAGACTGAGAGCTACTTCTTAGAGAAACTTCAACGCGGCGAAAAACTCCACCTACTACTGCTAGACCCCGAGGAGGTTTCCCCGGAAAAGGCCGCTGAATTGGCGAAATTGGGTGAGGATGCCGGATCGGATGGCATAATGATCGGGGGCTCCACCTTCTTCTCACAATCACTTTTGGATAACTTCGTTAAGGAGATTAAACGGGGGATATCCATCCCGGTTATAATCTTCCCGAATAACATCACGAGCATAACCAAGCATGCAGACGCCATCTGGTTTATGTCGATGTTGAATAGCGTGGACCACTATTTCATCATAGGGGCGCAGTCTCAGGGAGCCGTCCTCATCAAGCAATACGGATTAGAGGCGATACCCATGGGCTACATAGTCTTCGGAGGAGATACCGCCGTCGCCGCTATCGGTAGGGCTCTTCCACTACCGCCGGATCGAGGAGAGGTGGCCGCATGCTACGCCCTCGCCGCACAGTACCTCGGGATGAGATTCGTTTACCTCGAAGCGGGATCGGGCGCGAAAGCCCCCCTGCCGCCGTCAACTATAAAGGCCGTGAGGAAGGCGGTTGAGATACCCTTAATCGTTGGCGGTGGGATTAGGAGTCCTGAAGCCGCCGTCAAGGTTCTGGAAGCCGGAGCGGACATAATAGTAACTGGGACCATCGCTGAGCAGGATTTCGACGCCTGTCGCAGGATAATCGCCGCCGTCAAGGGCTTCTCCAAAAGTTATAAGCAATAGATGGGAGATCAATAGCGGTATGGTTGATGTCAGGGTTTCTCGCCTTGCGGGGCTTATAACGGAGTACAGCGTAGCCATTCGAGAAGGAGACGAGGTGGCGATCAGGGCCGGGGTCGAAGCATTTCCGTTAGTCCGGGAACTCGTCAAAGAAATCGTGAGCAGGGGCGCTTACCCGCATATACTTGTCCGAGACAGCGCGACCGAGGAAATATTCTTCCGGTATGCCAAAGAGAATGTGTTAAAACACCTCTCCCCCCTAGAGAAATTCATCATGGAGAAAATGGACGCGATGATATCCATAATCTCGGAGAGCCACATAAAGCCTCTGATAAACATCGACCCTGAAAAAATAAAGACTAGGAGCGCCGCTAGAGCGGAGCTAAATGAGATCTTCATGAGAAGACAAGCCTCAGGCGAACTTAGGTGGAATGTCACGATCTATCCCACGAACGCCCTCGCCCAAGAGGCGGGAATGGGACCTGTAGAATACGAGGAATTCGTCTTTAAAGCCTGTATGGTCGATAGAGAGGACCCGATAAAAGCGTGGAGAGAGCAGGCCGAGAAACAGGAAAAGATAGCCGCCTTGTTGTCAAAAATCGATGAACTCAAAGTAGTCTCAGGTGAAACCAATCTATTGATAAAAGTCGGCGGCAGAAAGTGGATAAACGACGACGGCCACCATAACATGCCAGCCGGCGAGGTATTCTCAGCACCGATAGAAGACAGCGCAGAGGGATACGTCAGATTCGATTATCCGGCGGTTTGGGGAGGATTCGAGGTAGAGGGGATTAAACTGAAATTTGAACGCGGGAAGGTCGTTGAGGCACATGCCGAAAAAGGAGAAGAAAAATTGAGAAAGCTGCTGGAAACCGACGAAGGAGCTAAGAGGATAGGCGAGATAGCATTCGGACTAAATTACAACATAACGCGTGCAACAAAGGAGATACTGTTCGACGAGAAGATCGGGGGGACCATGCACTTGGCCCTAGGCGCGGCGTATCCGGAGACCGGGGGTAAGAATAAGTCGGCGATACACTGGGACCTCATAATAGATCTTAAACGCGGGAGAGTGTACGGAGATGGGGAACTGATATATGAGAATGGCGAGTTCATCCTATAAGGATTCATTAATATCCTCTAAACAATATTCCTGATGGAAGGCGAGGTTAATGGAAACGTTTGAGAGAGTATCCACCGGCATACCGAAACTCGACCAAATGCTCGGAGGAGGACTACTGAAAGGAAGGACCTATCTAGTGACCGGGGAAACCGGAGTAGGGAAAACGATCCTAAGCCTACAATTCCTCCTCGAGGGATTAAAGAATGGAGAGCAATGCATTTACGTATCCTTGGATGAGCGGATCGAAGGAGTATTACGCGGCGCTTTATCCCTCGGATGGGACCTCTGGGAATACGTTAACAACGGCCTCTTCTACCCCTTTGAGTTCAGGCTATTCGCAGAGGATCTGAGAAAATTTGGAAAGGAGAGCAAGGCTTTCGTAAATGCGTTAGAAAAGATAGCCCATGGGAAGACTATAAACAGGATAGTCTTGGACCCGATCTCGGCCTTGGCCGCCGGCGCGAGGGAAGAACTCGTGATAAGAGAGTATCTGAGGGAGATAGTGAACATGATAGAGGAGCGGTTTGGGGCGACGACCCTTTTGACCTGCGATATACCAACGGGATCAAACAAGTTAAGCCGATTCGGGTTCGAGGAATTCCTGTCTTCCGGCGTCATAGTCCTCGGGATCATAAGGTTCTATGGAAAGCTCCTCAAGACGATCTACGTGCGGAAGATGAGGTGGAGCAAGGTCGATCCATCCATCTACATCTTCGAGGTAAGACCGCTGGAGGGAATAGTAATCCTCGAACCTCTATCAGAAAAGATGGACGAATCCATGCTAAGCGGAACCTGAACAGATCACTAAGTTTTAATTTAAGCCGGAGAATAGATCCCCAGCTCGTCACTAGGTGAAATCTATGGGCAGGGTATCTAAGGGCGTCAAGTGTTCAGTTATCGGCTGTGAGGAGCGGGCGGTCCGCTCAATCGCTTCTCAGAGGGTGCCCTCGAGCATGAAGGTGCAGGTGGAAGGGAGGAGGGTGTATCTCTGCGAGAAGCATTATAAAGAATTCAAAAAATTAACAAGAACGGAGCGGAAGGTGGAACGTTGGCGTTACTCCGCCGTTTAGCTCCCCGGAGGGTGGTGTGGCCGAATTGAAGGTAATACAGCTACACGTGGACTATGTCGAATATGAGCCGATACAGCCGGAGGCCGGAGTTTACGAGGAGGTCGAGAAGAAAGTCTACAGGATAGAGGAAGCCTTGCTCTTATTGATATCCGTTGAGAAGGGCGATGACAGCTCTTTGGCTGAAAAGGCGATAGATGACGCGGCCGCCTTCATGAAGAAGCTTAAGATATCAAAACTAGTAATCTACCCCTATGCCCACCTAAGCGTAAACCTAGCTCCACCAGCTCACGCGGTCGAAATTCTCAAAGCGATGAAAGAGCGGGCGAGATCCCTCGGCCTCGATTTCCACGCAGCTCCATTTGGATGGAATAAACGGCTAGTCATAGCGATTAAAGGTCACCCCCTCGCAGAGCAACTCCGAAGCTATACGGCGGAGAAGGTGGCCAAGCCATCCGAGGAGGTCCCACAAGCACTTCTACTGGAGGAGAAGCTGAAGTCCTACTGGTATATCTTGACCCCAGAGGGTGAAATGATCCCCGTTGAAAACTTTGACTTCAGCGGCCACGAAAACTTGGAGGCATTTGCGAAATATGAGATGCAGAAATCCAGAGCGGTCCTAGAGCAGCCCCCGCACGTCTCCCTTATGAAAAGGCTCGAGATAGCGGATTACGAACCCGCAAGCGACCCCGGAAACCTGAGATGGTATGCGAGGGGGAGGCTCATCAAGAGTCTGCTCGAACAGTATGTAACCGAGAAAGTGATAGAATATGGGGGGATAGAGGTTGAGACCCCGATAATGTATGATATGGGGCATCCCGCCTTGAAGAAGTACCTACACAAGTTTCCAGCCAGACAATATGTCATCCCGGTTGAGGATAAGCGATACTTCCTTAGATTCGCCGCCTGCTTCGGCCAATTCCTCATAGCAAGGGATATGCAGCTCTCCTACAGGCACCTCCCACTCTGGTTATATGAGCTGACGAGATACAGCTTCAGGAGGGAGAAAAGCGGGGAACTAGTCGGATTAAAGCGGCTCAGGGCCTTTACGATGCCGGATGTGCACGCTCTCTGCAAGGACCTTGAACAGGCCAAAGAGGAGATGAAGAAGAGGCTGAAGCTATCCCTCGAGGTCATGGAGGGAATAGGCTTCAGCAGAGACGACTTAGAGATGGCCATAAGATTCACCAAGGAATTCTACGAAGAGGACAAGGACTTCATCTTCGAGCTCGTGAAGACTTTCGGCAAACCCGTGCTCGCCGAGATGTGGAGCGAAAGATACTTCTACTTCGTCCTTAAATGGGAATTCAACTTCGTCGACTGCCAACGCAAAGCCGCCGCCCTCTCAACAGATCAAATCGATGTCGAGAACGCCAGGTCCTATGGGATAACCTACGTAAATGAGGAGGGGGGAGAGGATTACCCCATAATACTACACTGCTCTCCAAGCGGGGCAATCGAGCGCGTGATCTATGCATTACTCGAGAAAGCGGAGCTCATGAAGGAAAGGGGAGAGAAGCCGATGCTCCCCGTGTGGCTTTCACCGATACAGGTTAGAATAATCCCCGTTAGGTCAACATATGTTCCCGACTGCATTAAGCTCATGGAAGCGCTGGAGAAGAATGGGATACGCGTGGACGTCGATGACCGCGACGAGACCGTCGATAAGAGGATAAGGGAAGCTGAAACCGAGTGGATCCCCTATGTAGTGGTGTACGGCGAGAAGGAGAAGAAGAGCGGGATTCTAAGCGTCAGGATCAGAGCCGAAGATAGGATCGAATCCATGAAACCCGAAGACCTCGTCGCGAAGATCCGGGAAGAAATAGGAGACAAACCCTTCAAGAGACTACCGCTCCCAAAGCTGCTGTCAAGGAGACCCGCCTTCAGATAACCTCGGCTTCGGCATGATAATCACGCCCTCGTCCTCGTCGCCTACCTCGAGGAATTCTCCCCTCAAATAAAGTACTCCTACAAAAGCGCATGTGGCCGCGTCCAGTAGGTGAACATCAACTTCTTCGGGGAGATCCTTTATGCCCAAGGAGATGAGGCCGAGCCTAAGCGCCTCGAGATCTCTTTTTGAGGGAAGTCCTAGGATCTTCTGCGCGCCCGTTGGAAAAACCTCGATCACCCTATACCCGAGTTCCCCGAGCACATGCTTTAACCTAATCGCTCTCTCAGTCAGCATCCGCATCGGGCCGAGGACCGGCGGCAGAGGCCTCACACCCATTCTCACAAGCTCCCGATCGCACTTCCTCAAGTTTCTTCCACCAGTCGGGAAGCTCAGGGGCGCATCTATGGCGATGAGCTTCGGCCTTTTCTCTTGGATGAAGGAGAGGATTTCGTCATCAAGCCTCGCTCTGGCCAGCTCACAGCTCAAATCCGAGCGCAAAGAACAGAGACCCGTAACCCTCCTCGGAGAACCAGCCAAATCAACACCAACAACCCAAACCTCCATCACCAATAACAAGAAAAAACCATAAATAAATCAAGAAATCTCTCACAAACCGGAGGGCCCGTAGCTCAGCCAGGTGGAGCGCCGGGCTCTTACGCCGAGAAAAAGGCGGAGAGACCCGGGGGTCGGGGGTTCAAATCCCCCCGGGCCCGC
>CAZAVQ010000001.1:0-24908 GCA_964488635.1 uncultured Nitrososphaeria archaeon | reverse complement strand
ATCTCAAAGGAGGTAGTCCGGCCTAGAGGCGGAAATAAACTCTTAATTAGTCGGAGCGGTTCATATCCCTCTGAGCTATGGCCATTAAGTGGTGGATCTGGCTCATCGTCGGAGTCTGTATAGGAATCGCGATTACGGCGACAGTCTGGTCTCTCTCAACCGTTGAGGTTAGGGAGATCGAGCACGTGGCCTTAATAGAACTCTCCGGAACAATCTCCTACTCGGAATCGCCATTAGCGATATTCTCCGGGGAGACCCTGACGCCTAGCAAGGTCGAGAGCCTGATTAAGATGGTTAAAGCAGATCCCTCGGCTAGAGCCGTAGTCCTCGTGATAAATAGCCCTGGTGGAAGCGCCGCCGCATCCGAGGAGATCTACCAGATGATAAAGGAGTTCGCAGAAGATCGGGTGGTCGTGGCCTACATCGCGGAATACGGGGCATCCGGCGGATACTACATTTCCCTTCCCAGCGATAGAATAGTTGCCTCGCCGAATGCTTTCACGGGTTCCGTCGGCGCGGTCTCAATAATAATAAACTACGCGGAGCTGATGGAGAAGCTGGGAATAAAAGCGGAGACCTTTAAGAGTGGTAGGCTGAAGGATATCGGTAGTCCTTGGAGGGATATGACGCAGGAAGAAAAGGAGGTAATGCAATCAATAATCAACTCGATAGCGAGGACTTTTGAGGAGAGAGTGAGAGAACAGAGGGGAGATAGGATAAAGGATTGGGACTCCATTCTAACGGCAAGACCCTACCTCGGAACCGAAGCCCTCGAACTCGGACTTGTGGATAAAGTCGGGTCCCTGAGCGACGCCATAGATCTAGCAAGGAGATTAGCAGGTCTCCCAGAATCCGCTCCTGCGAAGTGGATTAAACCCCAGAAACCCAGCCTGCTGGAATTATTGTTAGGCGGATCGGGAGAAGTGGAGAAGCCGATGAACCTGAGTTATGAGGCGCTGATGATGTGGCCCCTGCCGTCGATAATAGATTCCAGCGAAGTCCTAAAAGCAGAACCCGTAATCTGCCCCTCCCAACCATCATAAAAATCGTGTTGATGGGCCCGGTGGGATTCGAACCCACGACCTCCCGGTGTCTGATCGATTACCCTTCAACTATCAGCCGGGCGCTCCGACCAGGCTGAGCTACGGGCCCCACATGGCTCTATTTGGTCCTTAATTTCAGGACCTTGCTTCGGCATTTTTAGGTTTCTCGTCTCGTTAAAAAATTTTGAGCCCATTATCTCGGCTTCTTTCAGGGCTTTATGGGATAATCTCAACCGTGTTATTGTATTTCGGATAGAGGGCTTCGTCTATGCGGAGTCCTCCTTCTTCTAAGGCTTCTCTGATTAACTCTAATCCATTTTTAATGAGGTCTATCAAATATCTTGAGCACTCACAAATGGCCTTCATCCCCTCGTCTCCCCAAAGTCTCTCAACATGCGTGTAGAGACAGCGAGTTCCACATTCCTTCAAGTAACTGCAAGATTTGCACGGCTCATCCACTATAGGCAGAGATCTCTCTAGATCTCTCCTATCGACTTCGCCGAGCCTCCCTATTCTTGACCAGCTTTCGACGACCGCTATTGGACAGGAGATGATTTTCCCATCCGTGAGTATCGTGAATGAATCGGCCCCCGACCCACATGGTGGATAAGGTCCTCCATAGATAATCCTCTTCAAGACTCCTTGAAATGGAGCTATTCCCTTAATTAAGCCACCCCGCATAGCGTTGACCCAGAGCTGGAAAAGTTTTTCGAGGCCGGGTTTATATGACTCGTTTATCCAGCCCCACAGGTCACTCCACTCCTCCCTACCCACCCAGATCATGCTGAGTTGCCAGTGGACGTGATCGAAAAGACCCAAGTTTAGAAGATGAGTAACATCCAGATAGATGTCGGAGTCTTGGGTTACAGCCATTCTCGCGACTAGGTCTCCTCGGAAACCCTTTGCGCGAAGCAGCTTTGCACCCTTAATCACGGCGTCGTATGTTCCAAGACCCCTATTCCTATCCGTGAGATTTTTCCGGCCGTCGATCGATAGGAGGATCGTATCCATCTTTTCCAAGATTTCATCATCTAGCTTATCAATGAGAAGGCCATTGGTCTGAATAATGTAATGCGCGGCGTCGAACGTCTCCATGACATCTCTTATAAAGTCCACGTTAAGAAGCGGTTCACCGCCGTAAAATGCGATCGAATCTCCCTCTCTAAATAACTCTTCTAAAAGTCTCAGCGAATACTTAACATCCCATGGCACGATTCGAGGGTCAAAGCTTCCCCCGCAGTACCTGCATTTCAGGTTGCAGCGCCCGGTTGTGTAAAGTATGAAGAGCATCTTACAATGATTTGAAAAATTTGGAGATTAAAATAATCTTCATGGGAATATTTTGTCGGGATTTAGGATGTTGTTTGGATCGAATATGCGCTTTATGGCCTTCATGAGTTCTAGGGCCTTTTTATCGAGGAATTTCTCTATGCTCTTCTTTCTGGTATATCCGATCCCATGTTCTCCCGTTATCGTTCCCCCGAGTTCAACGGCCTTTTGGTAAATTTCATCCCTCAATCTATCGTACTCCTCCTCAGTCCATCCCTCTTCCTTCATAATGTGTATGTGGAGGTTTCCATCGCCGGCGTGGCCGAAGACTGGAAGATATGTGTTATATTTTTTGCCGAGTTCTTCTGCGGCCTTTATGAGTTCTACGAGTTGGGCTGGAGGGACGGTTGTGTCCAAGATGTCTATTAGATTAGGTCTTAGGGCGGAGTAAATCTCGCTTCGTATCTTTAGTATCGTCTCCTGTTCTTCCCTACTCTCGGCCAACAATGGTTCAAGCGATCCCAGTTTCTCACAGAGGTTCATCAATTTCTCACATTCATCGTAGAGCGCTGACTCACTCGTCTCTGTGAGGATTAACATGAGTTGGTGGTCTCCCTCTTTACACGGCCATGTCAAACCAAGTTGTTTGGCGGTTTTCTCTAAGAGATCCTTCTCCATATACTCTATTGCAAGAGGTATGATTCCCTCGTGGAATATCGCTGGAACAGCCTTAAGCGCCGTCTCCCGATCCCTAAACGGTATCACTATAGTCGCGCTGGCCGCGGCCTTTGGCTGGAGCCGTATCCACGCCTTGGTTATGATGCCGAGGGTTCCCTCGCTTCCAATTATGAGGTGCATCAAATCGTATCCGGCGTTGTTCTTCACGAGTTTCCCACCTAGGGTCAATATCTCGCCTGTCGGTAGGACGACCTCCATGCCTTTCACATAGTTCCTCATAACCCCGGTTTTTATCGCCCTGACTCCTCCCGCGTTACACGCCAATAAACCGCCTATCTGCGCGCCTTCATCCCCGGGATGAAGTGGGAAAAATAGCCCAGCATCTTCTGCGGCCTTTATGAGGTCCGCGAGCGTGGCCCCGGCTTCGGCTTCCGCGATTAGGTTCTCCCTATCAACCGTGATTTTATTCATCCTCTCTAAGGACAATACTATCCCACTTAAAGTGGGAACACAAGCTCCGACGAGCCCGGTTCCTCCACCTCTCGGAAAGACCGGGATCTTATGTCGATTCGCCAGCTTAATGATCTCCGAGACCTCCTCTGTATTCCCGGGCTTAACTACGACTATGTCCTTGGATGCCTCGGGTAGCATGGGCGGAGGTGTTTCATCATAGAGGTATCCTTGAACTCTGTCTTCACCGGTTACGACCCAGTCGTCTCCGACGATTGAGCGGAGTTCTGAAAGGATTTCTTCCCTCAAGACCCACTCACTCCCTTAATTTTCTTAATCATCGAAATAAGTTTTGGCACGACCTCATATAGATCTCCGACTACGCCGTAATCCGCGTGCCTGAATATGGGAGCTGAGGGATCTATGTTTATGGCGACTATTATCTGCGAGTCCCTCATGCCTGCTAGATGCTGCGGAGAGCCCGAGATTCCACACGCTATATAGAGCTTGGGTTTAACTGTGTTTCCGCTGAATCCTACTTGATGATCCTTTGCGATCCATCCATCGTCAACCAGCGGCCTGCTGACCCCTAACACTCCTCCCAATAACTTGGCCAGCTCCTCTAACATTTTCAGATCCTCCTTACTCTTCAAGCCTCTGCCGCCTGATACTATGATTTCGGCGTCGGCTATGTTTACCGTTCTCTTAGAGATTCTGCCGAGACTTTTTATCCTCACATCGATTTTCTCCGGGGGCTCCTTGATCACGATTTCCCCTTTCCTACCCTCATCTCTCTTAGGAATCGGCATGACCTTATACCTAATAGTTGACATAATCGGCTTACTCGCGGTCTTTATATGCGCTAGGATATTTCCTGTAAAGGCCGGCCTAATCTGGATTAGGTTTCCTTCTTCATCCACCTGAAGATCTGTGCAGTCTGCCGTTAATCCTGTGTCTAGGGCGGCGGCAACTCTGGGGGCTAAACTCCTGCCGAGGGGTGTGGCGCCTATGAGGAATATTTCCGGATTAGTTTCTTTTACAAGCCTCACCAAGACGTCCTTGTACGTTAGAACGTTGAAGTCCTTTAGGAGTTCATCATCGTAAACATAGACTTTATCTGCGCCGTAGTAAATGAGTTCCCTCGCATATTGTTTAACATCGGATCCGATGATCACGCTCCAGACCTCGAGTCCGAGTTTCTCGGCGATCTCCCGTGCCTTACCTAATAGCTCAAATGACACCGGATGTATCTTGGAATCCGCCGTCTCGGCATAAACGAGGACTCCGCTGCTCATGGCTTCACGAATCCCCCCTCTTCCAATACCTTGAGTAATTTCTCGGCGGCGTCTTCTCCCCTGAATATTACCCCCTTTCTATGTTCAACTCCGGGTATGACTACTTTCACCACGATTGTCTTCGACCCCTTGATGCCGAATCTATCCGGGTCCTCGTAATCGGTTAGGTCATCGACGTTCCAAAGCTCTATCTGCTTCTTCCTCGCCTTCAAGACATCTCTCAGGGTCGGAAGCCTCGGAGTATTAAGTTCCCTCGTAACCGTTAGGAGGGCCGGCAACTTAACCTCATAGAGATATTTGTCCCCCATATCGGAGACCACCGCGATTTTGTCCTTGGAGATCTCCCGAATCTCAGATACGTAGGCGACGTGAGGAATATCTAGGATCTCGGCGACCTCAGGCCCCACCTGACCCGTATCGCCGTCAACTGTTTTCTCCCCACACAATATCAAATCAAAGCCCCCAAGCTTCCTAATCGCGGCGGCCAAGGTCCGCGAGGTCGCGATGGTATCCGCCCCGGCGAACCTCTTATCAGTTAAGAGTATCGCGCGATCCGCGCCCCGCGCCAACGCATCCCTGAGGCTGGACTCCGCCTGCTTAGGCCCCATGCTTATAACCGTTATAGATCCGCCGACTCTCTCCTTGAGCTGAACCGCCGCCTCTAAGGCATGTAAATCAAAGGGATTCGTCTCAGCCGGAGCCGAGCTCCTATCAATTCTCCCCGTCTCGACGTCGAACCTCACCTTCTCGATATCCGGAACCTGCTTAATCAAGACAACAATCCTAAGCCCTTCCCCGCTCATTCCCCCGCATTAAATAAAACAGCCACAAAATAACGTTAAATCCAGACGTTCAGGAGGGGGAAAGCAGCCTAGCTGAGCTGAAATATATAAAGAGGATAGAAAAGGGGTTATTCCAGGATTCAAATCACGGAAAGCCGGCGTAGCTCAGTTGGTGGAGCGCCGGGCTGTTAAACAAAGCAGAAACCCGGGGGTCGGTGGTTCGAATCCACCCGCCGGCGCATTTTTATATTATAGCTGGGTTGGGTTCTTAATCCCATTAGAACGGCGTTAGCTTCCTGGATTTATTCTTCTTCATCATTGTGGGAGGCGCTTTTGACCATCTCGCGTGCGTGTTGATCGCCTTTTTTCATGCGGATTCTTTTGGGTTATTTTGTTTAATGTAAGGTTATTTTTCTTGCAATTTTGTTAAAAATGGATCGATAACACTTAATCGGAACTTTTCCCCATAGTTATCGGCGTTTTCGCTATAGACCGGCCTAAAGCCGTGAAGTAACGGTTAAGGGGGGATTAGGGCTGATTAGTCCCTTCGAGAAATTAGAGGCACTTGCGCAAGGCTTCAAATTACATGAGCTAATTCGTTACAACCATCTGAGGGGGATCGCCCTAGTTAAAGACATCAAAACCGGTATGGAGAAGGTATATTCGTATTCCTATGCGAAGTTTCTAGAGGACAAGGGATTGGCGGAAGTGCTGGCGGTAGGACTGACTATAGAGGAGGTAACAAGGGATCGCGAGAAAGAACCCGAATCCATATCTGAATCGAGGAAGCCCTCTAAGACCATTAAGGCGATCGAAAAAGCCGAATTCCTGTTAAAGATCTTGAAATCCAGCGGCCCTATGCAGGTTATTAGAAGAAACTCCAATCTAGACTTCATGAAGATAAGAAGAGAGGAAAAACAGTTTACCGATCTGTAAACGTAAAAAATTAGTTTAACCCTGTCCCTTTTCTCGGGAAATTTTTTCATAAAATTCCATTACGACCTCGTAATCTCTTTCAGTAATCCTTCTTATACTTCCCCTGAAAACGCGGGCAGCCATCTTTCTTCCCAAGAGAAGCGGCATCCGATCCTTTATTTGATCTAACGGTATTAGGAATGGCCACATTTCTGCTTCATCAAACTCAACTGCGTATTCAAAGCTAATCGAGGGTGACCCGATTATGTGGAACCTCTGCTCGTCGGTCATCGGGTGAGCCGGACCTGCGAGAACTCCCTTTCCCATGAATCCCCTCTCGGTGGATTCCGTAACGTAGAAAAGAACGCGATCTCCTTTCTGCAATCGCCTGAGGTTCGCGGCCTTGGCGCTTAGTGACCAAAATTTATTGGCGACCCTGTTCGCTAGGACTTCGCGGGCTGGGATGATCTTACCCATGTGGACGTGATCTTTCACGATGAATACCCAGTAATTCTCCATACTCATTATCGTCCTAGAATTTACTTATAAAAATAATACTCTCATAAAAGATCGGGAAAGGGGTAAGTATTCAAGTCGCCGCATGGCCAATACTCTCGAAGATTTAGATGAGCCGGCTGATGATGAGCGACGATCTAAGGGATTATCTGAACAAAATACCCGATTTGGAGTTAGAACTATTCCTAGAATCCTGTGAACGCTCGCTTCCAGAAGGCTTCAGGGTGAACACAATCAAATCATCTGAGGAAAATGTTTTGAAAAGGTTGAAACGGAAGGGGTTCGTATTCGAGAAAATCCCGTGGGCGAGATACGGTTACGTCCTTAAGGAAGCCGGCGAATTAGGTAAAACCCTAGAACACATGTTAGGCCTCATATACCTTCAAGGACCCGTTTCAATGGCCCCGGTCGAGGTACTGGACCCGAAGCCGGGTGAACTGGTGTTAGATTTATGCGCCGCGCCTGGGAGTAAGAGTACTCAAATAGCCCAACTTCTTGAGGGAAGGGGGGTAATCGTCGCCAACGACGTGAACCACGAGAGAATTAAAGCTCTATCTTCTAATCTCCAGAGATTTGGCGTAATGAACTGCGTGATAACCTTGACCGATGGAAGAAAATACCCGAAGTTCGCGAGGAATTTTTTCGATAAAGTGTTAGTCGACGTCCCATGTAGCTCCCTAGGAATTATCAGTAAAGACTGGGGAATAGCTAAATCATGGTCCTCAAATCTCGTGCAGCGGTTGAGCAAAATCCAATACCAATTACTCGAGGCGGGGTTCGACTGCCTGAAGCCCGGTGGGGTTCTGGTATATTCTACCTGCACGCTTACGGTAGAGGAAAATGAATTCGTTGTGGATAGGCTTCTCAACAATCGCAAAAACGCGCGCTTAGGGAGAATCCACCTGCCGTCACTGAGGTTTAGGAAGGGCGTCGTGGAATGGGGCGGGAGACGACTCAACCAAGACCTAGAAAAAGCTTTTAGGATTATGCCTTACGATAATTGGGCTGAGGGGTTCTTTATCGCGAAAATAGTGAAAGAGGTTGATGGGGAATGAGGCTGATGGATGCTGGCGAGCGGAGATATTTTGAACTCAGACTAAAGAAACAATACGGAGTTGAAAAACCATTCGAGGGACTCATACTGATCGCGGCGGGGCAAGGAAGGATCAGGGCGGCGACTAAGGAGACATTTGAAGTCGCTAGAAGACTTAGGAAGGTTCAACAAATCGGAGTATACGTCGCTAAGATCTCTAAGGGGGACGTTATTCTCTCCATAGAGGGAAGCCAGATCCTGAATGGAAGAATAACAAAGAATGTATTGGATCTTGATGAGGAAGACGCCGAGAGGTGGATGAGAGCAGAAGTCATACCGGCTCCGAGAAAATACGAGGGAAAATACCTCATAGGAAAATGCGGAGACCTATACCTTGGCTCTAGTAGAATTACAAGGGATGGAAAACTCTATCCTCAGGTCGCTAAATGGAGGAGAATCCCCCTCGAATAACTTCTTATTCAAGCTCTCTTAAGTTTCTCTGCCTTCTCTAAAGCGTTTCTCGAGAGCTCTAGGTCTCCGGAAAGCCTATAACAGTTAGATGCCATGCGATATGCCCACTCAGCATAATTATAGGAATCCCCTTCAAGATTTTCTCCGAGTTTTTCATAAAGTTGTCCAGCCTTTCTGAAAAATTCTCTAGCCTCATCCATCCTCCCAAGCTTAACCGCGCACCTAGCAGCCGCTAGGAAGTTTATGGCCGAGAGGGCTAAGTCATCTCCCTTTTCCGCGTTTCTAACGTATATTTCTAGGGCTTCTCTTAGTTTCCCGTCTCTTTCGAGTTCGTTCGCTTTTTTCCAAAGATCTCCCCCGTCCTCGTTCATTCACTCTTTATCTCCTCTATTCGGATTTAATTGTTAGCTTATACGGAACATATCTATCGGCGTAATATATCACATATCCCTGCCTAAACCCTATTTCATGGAACTTATTCACTTCTATCTGGAGTTCTATTGCTGGGTTTAGCCACCCGTCGACGAAGCTAAACGTATAGGCGCTGAATAATATTCTATCTCTTTCATCGGCTGGTATATTGTTTAAAACATTAACAAGGGTTTTCTCATAGTTCATTAGAGACGAGTTGCTGGAAAGCGTATAATATACTTGCTTTATCCAGGGGGCGGTCTTCAGCACTACGTAGTCCGCTTTATCTAATAAGGTCAATAGGTGTTCTACGTCGTCTATGTAATCAGGGCCCTCGATGTAGATGGGTTTGTCGATCTTCTTCCTGAGTTCCTCGATTAGGGGTGTTATGTGGCTTAGCCTGTCGCCTTTTATCCGCCGATCATCCCAATCCATCAAATAAACTCCGTCGAAGCCGAAGTCGTCCATAATTTTTCCTATTTTTGTTGAGAAATATTGGCTGTAAGGTAGCTCCTGATCTGAGAGTTTTATCGTGGAGTTAAACAATAATATTTTCTGGGGCCCTATCAAGTCTGGGTGCTTTTGAATCCATTCAGTAGAGAATCCCTGGATGCCATATCGATAGGATATATCTTGGGCTTTTAGGTAAACTCCCAGCAACACCCTAATTCTCCTAGAATGCAGGTCCCTAACGAGGTGGTATACATCCCGTTGAGTCCACCGGTTATTATGTATCTTGAATTTGAAATAGGCCGTGACATCCCGATTCGGCTCGTATCCATTATAGGTATTTACGAAGTCAGGTGAAAAGGCGATCACCACATGGGTTACATTATAGTGTTTTAGGAACTGATCCACACTTTTATCCGATCCTGGGATGAAGGCGGAATCCGGGCTTTCCGGAATTCCGATCCTAATCGGGGTATAGGGCATAACGACTCCCGTGGGCGATGGAAGGATGCATGCCAATCCAATCAATATGACTAATATGTAGATCGTTACGTTCCACTTGCTGATGTATGCTGTATCCAGCTTCTGTAGATTTAAGTAATCCATTACGAGGGCGATGAAGCGGGTTCCGCCGAAGATCCCGGCCACGACTGTCAGGATGTACGCGGGGCTTATCTCATAGCTTTCCGTGACGTAGAGTCTTCCCAAATACTCTAGGCTGTATCCTGTTAGGATAACCCAAGAGGAGGCGATCCACAACACGGCGGCGACCATCAATAGGAAGAAATTCCGTTTTACCCTCTTTTCATTCCAAAATTCCCTTGAGACCAAGAGCAATGGAATTAAGAAATTGGTGTATTGGATGTTTACTTTTGGAGAGGTTGCGAATAGGGATGCGATTATTAAAGCGCACGCCCAGATGAACCCCAGCTCTCCGGAGCGCATCTTCTTCGTTATAACTACCATGATCACCCCAAATGATATAACTGGAATGAACCAAAAGTTCGATAAATTAACAAACGTGGAGAGGGCCATCCAATACGTAAATCCTCCGACGCTTTTCGTATGCTGTAGCAGGGCCTTAAAGTATTGGAGTGGAGAGCTGAGAAACGGCGTCGAGATTATCAAGAACACTAATGCGGAGGGGATCACCAGCTTAATGATGAAATCTTTGACGGTAGTCTTCTTTTCTTTAACCAAGTAAACGAGAGCGGGTAGGAGTATTAATGCGGGGATGATCTTGACGGCGGTACCTATTCCTATCGCCGCCCCCGCTTTGACGTATTTTTCGTCTAGTATGTAGTATATGCCCAATAGTGCGAAGAGCACCGCTACCGAGTCGAACATGCCCCATATAGCGGATATGAAATAGGTTATCGGATTGAAGAGCCAAAGCGTCATAGCCACCAGCGATTGTTTCTCATCGAATCCAAGCTTCCTGGCTAATCGATATAAGATGACCGCCACAAAGATGTCTGCGACAATTATTGGAAATTTTATCAGAAAAACTTTGAAGTTTAAGTTTCCGACGATGTCCCCGAGTTTCACAGCGGCGATGAGCCAGTAAAGCCACATCGGGGGATATGCGTAAAATCCCCATGGATAATCAACCGGGTTATTGAAGTGATATATGTTGATCTCGTGTAATCCCAGTTCTCCGGATTTCATCCAGATATACATGTCCCAGGGGTGAGCGTAAAAGGCAGAGGGGAGTAGGCGCGAAATTAATCCTATGAGGAGAATTATGAGAGTTAGACGCCTCGCCCCCCTCATAAGATCACACTGCTCATGTGAGCCAAGTTTAATATTAATCATCCTCACATGATGTGGAGCCGGGGATGTCTGAGGATTGGATCCGTTTCTATTTTTATAAAGGCCCATCGTTTATAGGCTCGGAAAAAAGCTTTGAAGAAGCGACGTATGTCGCTTTTGGGGTTCCTTTCGATGCTACGGCGAGTTATAGGCCGGGGTCGAGATTTGCGCCGATTTTCTTGAGAATGATGTCCGAGAATTTGGAGATCCCCGAGGAAGATTTAATCGAGTTAGCTGACCTAGGCGATTTACCTCCGACGAATAACGTTGAGGCTATGTTGAGAAGAGTGGGAACCGTTACTGAAAAAATTATGGTCCAAAGGAAGATTCCGGTGATCCTCGGCGGAGAGCACACCCTGACCCTGGCGGCTGCCTCGAGGGTTCCCGAAGAGGTGATCTTGGTCGTATTTGACGCACACCTAGATCTCCGAGATGAATACATGGATACCCGAATAAATCATACTACTTGGTTAAGGAGGCTGACTGAGAAGAGAAAGAATCTTAAGACATTAGTTATCGGAGCCAGGGCATATACGAGAGAAGAGTTCGAATACGCTAAAGGAAACAAGTTAGGAATCGTGACAAGCCTCGAAATAAACGAAGATGTCCAGAAGTGTCGCGAAAAAATTTCTAAAATAATTTCAACCTCGGAGAAGATATATCTAAGCATAGACATCGATGTGCTGGATCCCGCATATGCGCCTGGAGTTGGAAACCCCGAGCCCGGGGGAATTTCACCTCTTCATCTATTTCAGTTGATAAAATTGGTTTCGAGTAAAGAACTGGTGGGGATAGACGTCGTTGAGGTTAATCCACTTTTCGATAACGGTCAGAGTGCTGCAAATGCTGTTTACGCCGTGTATGAAGCGTTGTTAACCGCGTCTACCACTTCTTCGAGAGCTTCGCGATGAAAAATCCATTACATAGATCTCTATGTGGATAAAGTCTCCTGGCTTCAGAGATTCCGCGTAGTCCGCTCGATCCTAGGGCCGGCTCTATCTCCGTTAATTCGAATTCCGGGTGCCGTTTTAGGAAGTCCTCCAATAATATCTCGTTTTCCTCCAGTGAGATGCTGCATGTAGAGTATATCAGATAACCATCTTCTTTAACGTGTCTTGCGGCGTTCTCCAACATCTTCGCCTGTAATTTCGCGAACATCTTTACATGCCTAGGCTTGATGAGCCACCTATAGGACGGCTCCCTCCAAAAAAGCCCCGTAGAGCTACATGGGGGGTCGAGTAACACCACGTCGGCCTTAAAGTTAAAGGGTAATGGAAGGGTCGCGTCCGCGGCCACGTCTTCCACGATCTTGAGCCCAATCTTCCTAATCCTCTTGAGATGGGTTCTGATCCTCTCAAGAGAAGAATCTACCGATATGATTAGCCCCCTATTCTTCATCCGGATTCCCATCAAGATCGTTTTCGCACCTGGGGCGGCGCAAATATCCAAAACTCTCATTTCGGGCTTCAATTTGGCGGAGTAAACGGCATAATAGCTCGAGAAATCTTGAATTAGGAGGAGGCCCCTCTTGATGAATTTCACCAGTTTTCTCGTCTCTTCGACGGATTTTACAACATATATCCCCGGAAGCCTGGTGTCTGGCTCGAGTTCTATTCCCTCCCTTTCCATCTCTCTTAAGATTTCATCGCTTTGCGACATCAACGAGTTTAAAACCGCATACATCACGGGCTTCTTATCATCCTGGAACCTCATGAGTTCTCGGGCCTCCTCTCTACCCAAAACTTTGTAGAGAAATCTGATGAACCAGGGAGGGTAATTTTCCAGTTTAGGTATCTCCACGGTTTTTCGGGTAATTGCATTAATGACCCCTATCCAGGGCTCTATGTCTCCGGGCCAAAGCTTCTTCAACGCCCTCCTTAAGGCCCTAACCAGTTTCTCGGGATCTCCGAGATCTAAATCCGACAATATTCCGGAGATTAATAGCTTGAGGAGGATCCTAGAGTCCTCTGAAATCTCCTCTCCCATTAAAATCTCGCTCAGTATCGGGCTAATCCTATTCTCTTCGACCGCGTAGATGTGGAGAAGCTTCCTAGCCAATCTCAAGACTTTTACACTCGGATTTCTGGATTTTGAAACCTGATAGAGCCCAGCCTTTAACGAGATTTCGGCCTCCACGTGCCTTTTGACGGCTAGAAAGGCTAGAGCCAGCGATTCGGCGGTTTCCTCGATCCGCATCCTCGGGCCTCGATTTTTATCTAGGGTGTCTTAACTTTAATCTTCCTGATCCAAAACTCTAAATTACCGCCTTTTACCCAATTTATCTGGAATGGGACAGACCAGCCTTGAAGATCACATTCACGGAGATCTTTTCTTCTTGATAGGGTGTAGCTATGACGGTAAGGCGGGGAAGGCGTATCTCAAACTATTAAACGCCGAGTCTCAGGAAGTTAAGATCGTTTACGATGAAAGCGGCCATAAACCATACTGCTACGTAAAGGAGACCTTGGAGAAAGTTAAGGAAATGAGGCTACCCGGGGTCGTCGATTTAGTCAGGGAAAGAAAATATGATTTACTGAGGGATCGGGAAATCGAGGTAACTAAGATAATAGCGAGCGACCCCCTGGCCATAGGTGGAAGCAGTAACTCCATAAGGGAGAAGATAAAGGCATGGGAGGCCGACATCCCCTATCACCTCTCTTATCTATATGATATGCGGCTTACACCATGCGCGCCCTATTATCTAATGGACGGGAAGCTGATAGAGGCGGCGCCCGGCGAAGAAGAGATAAAGAAGAAGATCGAGGAGGTCTTCGGCGACTTATCCGAAGAAGAGAAAAGGCTTCTAATGGATTGGGTTAGCCTCTTAGAGGCCGCGCAGCCAAAGTTCAAACACCTTTCATTAGATATCGAGGTATTATCGCCCGTAGCCACGAGGGTTCCATCGCCGAGTAAGGCCAGGGACAAGGTAATCGCGGTCGCGTTGATCGGCAGCGATGGTAGGAGGGAAGTATATCTCCTGAAGACCCCCGGATTTAAAGAGCCCCGGAGCGATCAATTCGATGTCAAGGTGTACGAAGACGAGGTTCAGATGCTAAGGGACGTTTTCAAGGTCATGGATGGTTACCCCGTGGTGGCGACTTTTAACGGCGACGACTTCGATATGCCGTACTTAAGGCACAGGGGCGAGGTACTGAAGATACCGAAGGAGCAGATTCCGATAACGTTGGGCAGGGAAGGCGCATCTCTCCGACGGGGAATACACATCGATCTCTATAAATTGTTCATGAATAAGAGCATTCAAGTTTACGCGTTTGACAATAAATATAGGGAGCATACCTTAGAGGCGATCGCGCAGGCTCTCTTGGGAAAGGGTAAGATCGAGATAGAGAAGCCCATAGGGGAATTGACGGGCGAAGAGCTCGCGAAATATTGTTTCCAAGACGCGCTTCTAGTCCATGAGCTCCTGACATCCGATAATGAGTTACTGCTGAAGCTGTTGGTCGTTTTGTCGAGGATAAGCAAGATGCCGATCGAAGACGTGTGTCGACATGGTGTATCAGGGTGGATTAAGAGTCTTCTCTATTTCGAGCATAGAAAACGCGGGTGCCTGATACCGAGGCATGACGAGCTCATGGAGGAGAAAGGCGTCATCTCAACCAAAGCCGTGATAGAGGGGAAGAAATACCGCGGCGCGATAGTCGTCAATCCGGTTCCAGGGGTACACTTCAACGTCACGGTCCTAGACTTCTCATCACTCTATCCCTCAGTTCTAAAGGAATGGAATCTCAGCTATGAAACCGCCAGATGTCCTCATCCCGAATGCAGGGATAACGTCGTGCCGGAGACGACTCACTGGATATGTAAGAAGAGGAGGGGAATTCAGAGCGAGGTCATAGGTTGTCTCAGAGACATCCGGGTGCGGTGGTATAAGCCGAAGAGTTCAGATCAAAATATCCCGGAGATCCAGAGAAGGTGGTACAGCGTGGTTCAGAGGGCGCTAAAGGTATTCCTGAATGCGGCGTATGGGGTCTTCGGTTTCGAGGAGTTCCCGCTCTATTGTCCTCCGGTCGCCGAGAGCACGGCGGCGATAGCCAGATACGCTTTCAAGAAAGCTGTGGAGAAGGCCAGGGAACTAGGGGTGGAGGTCCTCTACGGCGACACCGATAGCCTCTTCCTAAAGACTTCAGATGAACGTGTGATAAATGAGTTGGTGACGTGGGTGAAGAAGGAGCTTAAACTAGACTTAGAGATAGATAAACGATATAGATACATCGTCTTCTCTCAGAGGAAGAAGAATTATCTCGGCGTCACGGATAAGGGCATAGTCGATGTTAAGGGGCTAACCGGTAAGAAGAGCCACATACCAAGATTCATCAAAGACGCATTTGAGGATATGTTGAAGATCCTGAGTGAGGTGAAATCTGAGGAGGAATTCGAGGAAGCGAAGAGGAAGATCATGGAGATTCTCAAGTCGAAATACTACGCCTTAAAGAGGGGAGAATACAATTTAGAGGACTTATCGTTCAAGGTAATGCTGTCTAAGAGCGTTGAGAGATACGTGAAGACCACTCCACCCCACGTGAAGGCAGCTCGAAAGCTCATGAATAGGGGGATACAGGTAGTTCCAGGAGACATAATTGCTTACGTCAAAACGAAGGATAGCGAGGGGGTCGAGCCATTAGAATTCGCTAGAAAAGATCAAATTGACGTCGATAAATACGTGGAATACTTGACATCGACCTTCGAGCAAGTTCTCGACGCGCTCGGAATAGATTTCGATAGAATCATAGGCATAACAAGTCTAGAACATTTCATGTAAATTTTTACAACCTTAAATATTTCCCCAATCGCCAGTTAAAGTTGAAATGACATTTGAAGGCGTGATCACCCCCATCCTCACGCCTTTCACTAAGGAAGGCGCGGTGTCTGAAGATCGCTTCAAAGACTTCATAGAATTCCTAAGGAAAAACGGTATTCGAAACTTATTCGTGTGCGGGACTTTCGGATCCGGGCCTATGATGACCGTTGAGGAGCGAAAGAGGGTCATCGAGCTAAGCATAGAGTTTTCTGGAAGAAACACGAAAATAATAGTGAATGTGAGTTCCACGTCTCCCGAGGTCTCTAGAGAATTGGCGAAGTATGCTCGTCAAATAGGGGCGGATGCCGTCGCGAGCACCCCGCCCTTTTACTATAGCTATGATGTCGAGGCCGTTCACAGGTTTTATGCGATGTTGCTGTCAAGCGTAGATCTACCCGTATTCATATACAATATCCCGTCCAGAGTTGGATTTAACCTACCTCCCGGCATGCTCTCCAAACTAGCAGATGAGGGAATAGCGGGCATAAAGGAAAGTAGCGGAGATTTGGTCAGGTTTTACCGCTACATGTCGGCCGTCGAGAAACGGGATTTCGTATTCTTGATAGGGACAGAAGCACTTCTAGTGCCCGCGGTGCTGGCTGGAGCAGATGGTTGCGTATCTGGATTATCCAATATATTCCCCGAACTCGTCACAGAACTATATAGCCTCGCAAAATCCGGAAACCTCAAAGAGGCATTCAAGAAACAGTTCCTCGCAATAGAATTAAGGGAAATCTTATTCACCGGTGACCCTATCCCCACAAGCTACGCGCTCCTGAGGCTGAGAGGGATCGACGTAGGTTATCCGAAGCCCCCATTCAAAATGCCGAGTAAAATGGAATTAGAGGAGCTCAAACGCAGACTAGCCGCGAAAAATGTGCTTAATTCTCACAGCGGTCGGAGCTGAAACGATGTTAGTTGTTGAACGCATTACCGTCGGCCCCCTAGACACGAACTCCTATGTGGTCTTTGATTCAGAACGCAAGGAAGGGGTGCTTATAGACGCGGGAGGCGACCCATATAAGATTCTATCGGTCATAGGGAGGCATGATGTAAAAATGCTCGGAATATATTTGACCCACGGCCACTTCGACCACGTCCTCGCGGTTAACGATCTGGTAAAGGAGCTGAATTGCAAATTTTACATTCATGAACAGGATCTAGAGATATTGTCCCAGGCCCCCTTAGAAGCAGGGCGTCTCTTAGGAATATCGATTCCACCGCCTCCGCATCCGGATGGATTGATGAAGGAGGGCGATATAATAAGAGTGGGCAACTTAGAGCTGAGGGTGCTTCACACACCGGGGCACACGCCGGGAAGCGTTTGCTTTGTCTCAGAGGGATGTGTTTTCACGGGAGATACGCTTTTCGCGGGCTCAGTGGGGAGGACTGATTTATTGGGAGGTGATCCGGAGAAGCTGATCTCCTCAATTCTTAACAAGTTATTCTGTCTCCCAGATGATTACGTGGTATATCCTGGGCACGGTCCCTCGACTGTGCTCCGTGTGGAAAAGACCATGAACCCATTCGTTGGGGAGGGAGGTCTATTCAGAAGATTAGGTTAGCTTCCTACACTCTTTGTAGGATCGGGTTCTCGGACTCCACGAACATGTCAAGAGTTAATTGGGCTATTTCATGGCATCTAGATGTCACATTCCTGAGAAGTATCGCCGATTGAATCAAGAATCTATTGAGGGTAAGGTCTTTGACTATTTTCTCCCGAAGGGTCTCTTCTATAACTGTTGAGAACGTATCCTCTGATACGCTGAGAACGTAAATCGCCCGATCAAAATCTATGGAAAAATAGGAAGCCACGCTGTCATCAAAGAGTCTTGAAGCGGATTCAAGTAGCTGACTTAAGATCCTGTGGACTTCAGGCCTCGCCCAGATCTTCTTCCTTATCTTCGAAATACTCTCAGCGAAAGAGACCAGATCGTTAATAACTTCATTAAGTATCCTCGCCACGACTATTGCGGAGTATATGTGGGCGGCGCTCCTAGGCTTCAAGAATCGCCCGATCTCCCGCTTCTTAAGATACAATATTAATAGCCGGTTGTGAAGCTGAAGGATCTCTGAAGCTCTCCCCCTAAGGTCCTTGATATAGGGGATGAGCTCGTATCTCCTCGTGGTTACGAACTCGATGAGGTTGTTGAATATCGCGGAGGCGACGAGCTGGATCCTCCTCAGCAGGTCGTTCAGCGGATATCTTGACTGATCCAATACGTTTTGAATGAAGATTTTTGACCCCGTTTCCTCGATAAGCTCGAAGCCCGGAAGCCCCTTCGCGATCACCTCTCTTACGGTTTTCAAGGTCTCGAGGGCGGCTCCGCCGGCGAATGACACCTCAATAGAGTCATATCCGACCCTATAACAGGCTGTGACGAGCTTCGCTAGTTGGGCCGGGTTCCTGCACAGCTCCGCGTTTATCCTACAGGAGAGGGCCCTAGACTTTATCTCCAACGGCTTTATCCTCAGGCTTCCATCAAGTTCCTCGCTTATCTCCACGGTGTCCCCTGGCCTAAGCCCCCTCCTTACCACCCACCGCTTCGGAAGAGAGATCGCATAAGTGGCCTTTCCAACCCTTTGAAGCCTCCTAAAGACGGTTTCTGGCGATTCTTCGGCCATGGTATCTATTTACATTACTTACAAATTAGGACATAAGGTTTATGTAGTGGTCTCCAGGGGGACAACGAGGGGGTTAGAGAAAAATGATGTTCCCAGATAAGCAGCCTAAGATGTCCCTGAGGAGGAGTTACGCGAATGGATACAAGTACTGCTCTCGCTGCCGCGTCTATTACCTCACCGACAGCGTCAGGTGCCCGTACTGCGGGATCCTGCTGAGGAATTCGCCGAGGAAGAAGAAGTCGCTGAGAAATGCCAAGGTAGTTCAGATCCCTGAGGACGTCGAGAAAGAGGCTGCGAAGGTGAAGATCGAGGTCAAGGCCGAGGCGTAAAAACACACGCGGCGCCTCGTCCGGCGCCACCTAGCCCATCCTCTCTTCCCGTATATCGCTGCTTCCCGCTAGCTTGGATAAACTTATCTCTCCTTTATCCTATTTTTGAGATGGTAATGAAGCTTAGGCTATGGTTACTCGATATCGCTTCAGAGCAGGAGGAGGAGCCCCTTCTCTGGCTCTGGTGTAAGGGAGAAGATGGGTCTACTTGGGTAATAAAACAAAGGTATATCCCGAGTTTTTATCTCGTCGGCGATTTGAAGAAGGCGGAGTCCATCCTTAAGGCGGAGAAGCTGAAATGGGAGCGCTGTGAGAGGAGGATACGAGGCAAACCCGTTGAGGCCGTGAAGATATACGTTGACCGCGAAGACCCCGAAAAGGTCGCCGAGAAGCTGGTTAAGAGAATAGGCGGCGAGGTCGAGGTCTATGAAGAGGACATAAGGTCTGCCGCGAAATATCTCCTAGAAACCGGGATTAAGCCCTGTTCTTGGATAGATGTTGAGGGAGAGTTCATCGGAGAAGAGGAAGGGATACGTTTCTTTAAACCAAGGGCCATCAACATCCTCGGGCCATCGCCTTCGCCCAGGCTCTCCGCCGCCGCCGTTGATTTCGTGTTCTTCGCTGAGAAGGGGTCTGCGAGGGCTGAACGCGACCCGATAAGGTTGATCTCCATCTACTTCAGCGATGGTCAGAGGATTCAATTCGAGGGAGAGGAAGAGGAGGTCATAAGCTCCTTCATCTCTGCGATCAGGGAAAAAGATCCGGACATAATCGTGGGGTTCGGGCTAAATCGCGTCCAATGGAACTACCTCGAGGAACGCGCTAAAAAGCTCGGCATAAAGCCGCTGGTTGGGAGACTGGGAGCCGAGCCTAGGATGAGCGTTCACGGCCACGTCTCCATACGCGGCAGGATTAACATAGACTTAGAAGACATGGCCCGGGAGATCCCGGAACTCACGGTCGAGACCCTTGAGGAGTTCGCCGGCTATCTCGGGGTCGAGGCGGAGTTCGACACGATAGAGGAGTACGAGCTCGCGGAGAAATGGGCTGAGGATAGGGAGGCCGTGAAGAAGTATTCTATGCAGAGGGCTGAAGCGATACTGAAGGCATATGAGGCCGTGAGGGACTTCATCTTCAGCCTGAGCGAGCTGACCTCGATGCCGGCCGACTATGTTCTAACGGCCTCCGCCGGATTCAGGGTGGAGAACTACTTGATGTCTCTCGCCGTGAAGGTTGGAGAATTGATTCCGAAAAGGACAGAGGTATTGCATGTGAGCTATCCGGGAGGTTTGGTCAAGGCGCCGACCCCGGGAATGCATGAAAGCGTCGCCGTCCTAGACTTCAGATCCATGTATCCGAGCCTGATGATCAAATACAACATCTCCTTCGACACCCTCAGCGAGGATGGAGAAAACATCGCGCCGAATGGATATAGATTCAAATCAAGCCCAGAAGGCTTCCTCCCACATGCCCTAAAAACCCTCCTCGAGGAGCGTCGGAAGATACAAGAGAAATTAAAGAGAGCGGTCCAGGGAAGCGTTGAGGCTAGGGTTTTAGATGCGCGTCAGAGGGCCGTTAAGATAATCGCGAACGCGATCTACGGCTATACTGGTTGGAAGGGCGCGAGGTGGTATACGAGAGAGGTGGCGGAGGCGACGACCGCGTGGGGGCGCGAGGTCATAAACTCGACGATTAAGAAGGCGGAGGAGCTGGGGATGCGGGTTATCTACTCCGACACCGACTCCCTCTTCCTGAAGAACTACGAGGATAGACTCGAGAGGCTGATGAAATGGATAGAGGAAGACCTAGGGCTGGAAGCGAAGATAGATAAAATCTTCAAGCGCGTGGTCTTCACCGAGGCCAAGAAGAAATACGCGGGGATAACCGAGGACGGCGTGGTCGAGATAGTGGGGCTCGAGGCGATACGCGGAGACTGGAGCGCGATAGCAAGAGAAGCGCAGAAGGCTACGATAGAGGTTTTACTGAAGACCGGCAACCCAGGGAAGGCCCTGAACAAGGCAAGGGAATACGCGAGGATGGTGAAACGCGGTGAGGTCGACCTAAAGAAGCTCATAATCTGGAGGCAGATAACCCGACCCCTAAGCGAGTATTCCGCAACCCAGCCGCATATAGTCGTCGCGAGGATGCTGGTAAATGAAGGTTGGAGAATTCAGCCGGGAGACAAAGTCGGCTACATAATCGCGAAAGGATCCGGGCCGCTTTACGCGAGGGTGAAGCCATACTTCAAGATCACGAGAGATGAGGTCGACTGGAACTACTACTTAGAAAAACAGGTCGCCCCGGCCTGTGGGCGGATCCTCGAAGCCGTCGGCATAAACCATGAAAAAATCTTAGAAACGGCGGGCGAATCCACGTTAATGGAGTTCTTCGAGTAATAACCGAGATCTCACATCTTCCTATCGAAGTATATGTTCTTTCCATAGGCGGAGAGCGGTATACCTAAAGCGATATCCGATTCTTTTAGAAGGCCGAGTTTAACCGCGGCGACGCCTATTGAAAACATCACCCTGTTATCGACATTTAAGAGAGAGGCGGTCTTAGCCGCGGAGCCTACCGCGATGCCGAGATCGATTAGCTGAAAAGCGCACCCCGGGCCTGTTAGATCCCTGCCTGAGATTCTCGCGGATTTTCTGAATTCTTCGCAGGTCTTGTATCCACATCCGCCGCAGTCGAGTTCCTTCGGCTTCGAGGATTTCACGCCTATCAGTAATATGGCCTGGGATTGTCTCACGTTCTTGGAGTCTCGTATGAAGAATTTCCTATCGGTTTCTTTCCCGATCTCCTCCATCTTATCGGCCAATCTATTTAATTCCTCTTCCCTTTCTAGGAGGACGATTTCTATATCGTCTATTCCACGGGTCTTGGGAGCCGTTCGGGCACTTACTGCCATGAGCCGTGCTGCATCAATTATGGCGGATTTCAGATCCATGTTCATCGGGCGTTATCTCTATCTCTCTTCATATATAAGATTCATTTTTCAAGAGGCCACGACTTATAGGACGCCGGGTAACAATCTAAACCGATGAGCAAATCCGCCTATTTTGACGACCTCCGGGAGACCGCAAAAAGGATACGCGGATCCCCGCTTAACGCCATAGTCATATTCCACGACGACGCGGATGGGCTCTGCGCGGGCGCCATAGCGTCGCTGGCCCTAGAAAGGCTCGGCATAAAACAGAGGCCGATCTGCGTGGAAAAGCTTTCACCCGAGATAGTCAAGCTCATCCACTCGCTGGGCGAAGCTCTCTACATCTACGTCGATATAGGGTCGGGGAGGGCGGACCTGATAGCCGAGGAAATCGGGCGCAGCGGCGGGGAGGCGATAATAGCTGATCACCACGATCCAGTAAAAGTTGAGTCCGAGAAACTAATCCACCTAAATCCAGAGTTCTATGGCTATAGCGGGGAAACCGACGTCAGCGGATCGACGGCAACCTATCTCTTAATGCGCGAGGCCGCGGACATAAAGGACGCGGCATGGATGGCGATTATAGGATCTGCGGAGATCCCGGGCCCCCTCAAAGGTCTCAATAGGATCGCGCTTGAAGACGCGGTTGAGGTTGGGGATATTGAGGTGTTGGGATCTGGAGAATCCGAAAAATATGTCATCAAATTCTTGAAGAAGCCTTGGAATAAGCTCTCATCAACTCTGACCGCGATAGGGAGCATGGGTTACTATGAGGGCGCCCCTCTCTCAGCTATCGAGAATCTTAAACAGAGGAGAATACCCGAGGATCTGGCGGAGAAGTTTGAGGCGCTGAGGAAAAAGAAATTCGCCCAAGCATTTGCTATAGTCTCAAAGAGGGGATTAAACTCGGGAAACTTCGTCCAGTGGTATCACCTCGGCGACCTGTTCAAGGGGCTGGGTTCGAAGGCGGTTGGGACCTTTACCTCCATGCTCAGCTATCGGAGAGTGGTTAACCCCCAAAAATACTTGATAGGCTTCATGAATTTTCTACCAGACATCCCGGGCCTGGGAAGGATTGAAGGTGAATGGGTGAAGACCTCGGTTAGAGTTCCCAAGCAACTATCGGATCAGATCAAGAGGGGCACCATGCCTCCGGTTTCAACTTTAACCATAAAGGCCTCTGAAGCCGTGGGTGGGTCAGGAGATGGCCACAGCTTCGCCGCATCAGCCCTCATCCCGGCCGGAAAGGAACGCGATTTTATTCGGGAATTTGATGGATTGGTGGAGGAGTTTAGATCTCGGCGGAGGCCCTGATCAATCCGCTTATCTCAGATGAGATCACGCGGTACTCCGGGAAAGTTTCCCTCAACTTTGAGGCGACTTCTTCGACCTTTTCAGCGTGGACTAGGATGTGGCAGGCCTCGCCTATCATGTTTTGTGCATATCCTATTACCGGGAGTCTCCTAAGCTCCTCGAAGATTTCGCGAACCCGTTTCGTGGTTAAACCAGTCTCTTCAGCGAACTCCTTGGACTTCATGAGAAAGTTCTCGGGGGTTGGTCTTCTCAGGATCTCCGCGAGCTTCTTATCGCCGATCTCCTCGATCTCCCTAAGCTTCTCCATCTTCCTCAAGAGGTTCGATGTGTCGAGGGGGGCGGCGACGACGGCGATGATCACGGAGTCGTGTGGAAGCGGTATCGAGTTCACCCTAACCCTCGGAGGAGCTCCCTCCTCCAAGACCAAGATCAACCCCTCTGAGAGAAATCCGGCCTCACTGTTCAACCCCGTCTTACATTCAAGCTCCAACCTATGGACGATCTTGCAAGCCTCTTGGAGGGTTATCCCCCTGCCGGCTATCCTGAATAAGGCGAGCAGGGTCGTCAGGGCGGCGGCGGCGCTCGTCCCGAACCCCGTTCCGAGGGGAACCCTAATTCTATGGCGTATCTCCACTTCTCCCCTCAAGTCTAAGAGCTTCTTCGCGGCTTCGGCGGCTCGAAGCGAGGTCGGAAACGCGAGTTCTAAATCGTTGACATAGACCTTGACGTCCTCCCCTGCTCTAGGAGAGAAGGTGACCAGGGTCTCGACGCCCTTGGAGAGCGTGAAGCCTCCTCCCCTAGCCCCTATCTCATCGACATCCTGTCTTGGTTCATCGTCATAGAAAAGTTTGGGAGAAAAGATGCTGGAGAGCGGCGCCGGCGCGCTGGCATACCCCTTGATGACGCCCATGATTCTCAACCCTCCCCTCTAGGGAACCTTAAATCAGGTGGTATCGCCCTGCGGAGGGCGCGGATGAGAGGTGGAAGAACGAAGTAAAGGAATGGTATCTCGGTGAGATAGGTCCAGAGAAACCAGATGGCCGCGGCGATGAGCGGCGCGTTTTGAACTCCTCCTATTGGAAGGATCGCGAATTGGCTGTAAGCCCAGAGGCCGAGGCCTATTATCCCGCTGCCGATCAGTAAACCGATGGTAGATGCCTGTAGAATGGCGAGGTATTTTCTCTGGATGAGGCTGATGATCAAGGTGAACGCGAAGACGATTATCGATACCGCGAGAAAAACTAATGCTACAACTTCATCGAGAAGTGCGCCGAAATATATCACGAGGGAGCCCGCCACCGGGATTAACTGGACGAGTATAGAGGAGATTACGTGACTCGTCTTTATCACGCTCCATTTCTCCGCCAGATAGCCTATCAGATAAAATGCTATGAAGTTAGATGGAACCCCGACGGTGAGGCTTAGAATGGGGTTGCCGTGGACGAGCATATCACTTATGAATATCCCTATCGCGGCCCCTATTCCCCCGATCTTTGGAGAAAAGAGTACTGAGAAAGCCGCAGGTATGACTACTGCTGGCCAAAATCTGACCGTGCCGAAGACCGGTGTGAATAGGCCCAGGTACGTGAGATAACCAAATCCCGCGTAGAGAGCCGCGTTTAAGGCCGTTAAGGAGATCTCGACGGTCCGCCTTATCTCTCGACCCTGGCTCAAATCCGCTTTCAGGATTTATTCGTCAAATTTATAAATGCCGTTCGTCAATAGACGGAACCCTCGACGTGAAACATTTCTATCCGATATATCCTT